>JBGQAS010000319.1:0-3092 GCA_041494435.1 Anaerolineaceae bacterium
GGGTTTTGCTTCCACCAAACCTAGGACCCTGGCAGATTCCATTTGCTCCCGCAAGCTGGCAACACTCACCCCCAGTTCCTGGCTAAGAACTGATAAGGGTGGAATCCTTCCAAGTTTGGTCTGATGTTGGACGAGATAAATGAGGAAATCGGATAGTTCGTATTTCATATGATTTTATTATCGTATTAATCTGATTATATTGACAATGTAAATATATCACATTTCCAAATCAAGGTCAAATCCCAAACTATTCCTTATTTTGATTTGCTAATTCAACTGTCGACGAGTACAGGATTTGCAGAGCAATCGGCAAAGCCTTCTCATCGATATCAAATTGGGGATGGTGATGACCGTGGATTTTCCCAGTTTTTGCATTAGCAGATCCTACGAATAAGTAGGTACCGGGAATCTTTTGGAGGATCAAAGCCATGTCTTCTGAACCCATGGTCTTGAACCCACTATCGATTTCCACCTTCATTTCGCTTTTTTGAACAACCTTGGTGATTAATTTTGTCGTAGAAACGTCATTGGTCACTGGCGTGGTAAGTTGCGTGATTTTTATATCCGCATGGCACCCAAAGGCTTCCGCACAATCCATGACAATCTCCGTGAGTCTCTTGGTGAGGATATCGTGGATCTCGGTATCAAAGTATCGAAAAGTCCCCAGTAATTCCGCTTTTTCAGGGATCACGTTGTATGTTTCACCTGACCTGAATTTGGTCACGCTGAGGACCGCGGGTTTTAGCGGATCAACATTCCGGGAAACAATAGTCTGCAAGGCTTGAACAATACTCGCACCCGCTGCAATCGGGTCTACGGTTTTATTCGGAATCGCGCCATGTCCCCCTACTCCTGTCAGCTGGATTTCGAAAACATCATCACCCGCCATCACCGGTCCGGACGCAATGCCCACCCATCCCAAAGGTCTTTCATTCCAAACGTGAAACGCCAGGGCATGATCTGGTTTGTCAGTCTCCAATAACCCCGAATTCAGAAGTGCCTCTGCACCCCCGAAGCTCTCTTCGGCAGGTTGGAAAAAGATTTCAACGGATCCTTTCAAAGAATCTTTATTCTCTGATAAAAGTTTCGCAAGCACCAATCCGGTGGCCACATGACTATCGTGCCCACAGGCATGCATCCTTCCCGGATGGACACTTTTGTATTCCACTTCATTTTGTTCCTGTATGGGCAAGCCATCCATATCGAAGCGAAGCAAAATCAAAGGATGTTTACTCTTACCTTCAATTCTTGCCAGAATGCCAGTACCGCCAATTCCAGGTTGATATTCAATACCCAGTTCATCCAGCTCAGCCCGGATCATTTTAGAAGTTTCAATTTCCTCGAATCCCAATTCTGGGACCCGATGAAATTTCCTGCGTAATTCGGTCAGGCGTGGGGCAAATACTTGAAAATTGATATTCTTCATATTAGCGAAAACAGATCCTTCGGAATCTCTCAACATATTGGGGTTTGTCTTCGGTACTTTCAGGAGTCCGCCTGTTTTTCATCCGTTCCTTGAACTTATCAACATCACCCACCTGGCTCTGATGACAAGCCAGTGCTTTTATCTTCTTGTTCCATTGATCGGTGACATCCAGGATGACATTCGCATTTTCAGGGAGGGAAAGCCATACCTCTTTTACGCCGTGAGGCTGCAAATTTTCATTGAGTAGTTCAGGGAAAAACAAAGGATTCCCCGCTGCAGGGTAAACCGCTTCCACAGCAGCCTTTCCCGCTGCAATGTGATCTGGATGGTTGAGTGCATTATCGCGAAAATACAATCCATTTGGATCGCACGAAACCAGGATGTCCGGTTTTTCCCTTCGGATTTCTGCTACGATAGCTTTCCTAAGTTCCAAATCAGCCACCAAGTATCCGTCTTCATAGGAAAGGAAGTTGATATTTTTCACTCCCAATACTTTGGCAGCATCATGCTGTTCTTTTTCACGAATGTGAGTTAATTCTTTGGGATCAACGCTTGCCCACCCGTTCAGTCCCTTATCACCTTTAGTGAGAAGGGAATAAGTTACTTCGTGGCCAGCATCCACCCAACGAGCGATGGAGCCCCCACAAAAATATTCTGGATCATCCGGATGTGCCAGTATGACCAGAATTTTTAGAGGTTCTTTCCAATCTTCAGGTTGAAGTATTTTCATTTCCTGGTTGGACGGTGTCCGGGTCGTCGGTTGGTGTTCGGATTGCTCTTCTTGAATTCTTCGGTTCTCTGAGGTTTGGTTTCGTTTTGAGCTTCATTTTTGAATTCAGCCGAAGCCTGGGGAAGATTACCCGGGTCTACAGTTGGTTCAACTTCTTCCTTGGTAAATTCCCGTACCCCAATTTCTGGTAATTCAACATAAACAGAGCTTTTTAGTGGATTGATATCCATCACTTTGCCCACTCCCAGGGGAGTGGTTACATGACTGTTTCGTTTTGGCAATGCTTGGCGAGATTTTACGTAGAAATCATATTCATATACCAGGCAGCAGCGCAGTCGACCGCACATGCCGGTGATTTCGGTGGGAGTCAATGAAATCCCTTGTTCCTTTGCCATCCGGATGGAAATGGAGTTGAATTCCGTCAGGAACCGGGAACAGCATCTTTTATCCAGGCCACATGCTCCCATGCCACCCAGGCATTTTGCCACATCCCGGGGACCGACCTGCTTCAGTTCGACCGAAGGGACATTGAGTTGCTTGTGAATGTCCTGCTTGAGGGATTTGAACTCAACTTTATCTTCCCGTTCTGTGCAGAAAAGTACTGTGCACCGATTCCCATCAAAACTAATTTCCGTCGTGACGATCTTGACTTCCTGGATGCATAATTCGCGTAGGCGTTTCCGGGAATACTCAACAACCTCATCTTCTTTTTGCTGGTAGATCTGGCGTTGGGCTAAATCGCGGGGAGTGGCACGACGGATCAACTGTCGCAGGGGACCTTCAGAGGGATCAACAGGGTTCTCGATAAATTGAGCCACCTCCCCTATTTGTAATCCTCGGCTGGTTTCGACGACAACTTTATCACCGATGGTCAGGTCATCCACCTTGCCTTTTTCAAAATGGTACATTTTTCCGATTTTGACAAAGCGGATGCCA
>JBGQAS010000291.1:0-3398 GCA_041494435.1 Anaerolineaceae bacterium
GTTATGGGCAGCCCATAGGTATGGAAATATGCCCTGACGAGCAGATCAGAAGAAGCTTTGGACGCTGCATAGGGTGAATTAGGGGAGTAGGGTGTCGCTTCAGTAAATGCAGGATCACCTTTTGAAAGAGATCCAAACACTTCATCGGTAGACACATGGTGAAACCGGACTTGTTCGATAGGGAAAAGCTTATCTTCCAGCCAACAACGCCGGGCAGTTTCGAGCAATGTTGCTGTGCCCGTAATGTTCGTGCGGATGAAAGGCATGGGACTTGAAATCGACCGATCCACGTGCGACTCTGCAGCGAAATGGACTACTTTTTCTACCTTGAATTCATGGAAAATGCGATACAGGGCTTCGGAATCACAGATATCCCCTTTTACAAAATGATATCGCTCAAGAGTGGCTACAGTTTCCAGGTTGTCAAGATTTCCGGCGTAAGTAAGGAGATCATAATTTACTACCGAGACTTTAGGATCTCGTTTGAGCAGATTCAGGATGAAATTTGACCCGATAAATCCTGCCCCGCCGGTAATAAATATGTTTGTCATGGAATTTTGTGTGATCCTTTTGCTTTATTTGTTTTGGATCTGACAAAAAACTATTTAATGTTAGAGTCTTTATTCAACAATTCCGACCTTCGTTTTTTCATTATACAGTATTCTTTTTTAAGGAAAGGGTTTAATCTAGTATAATCAACAGGACATATAGAATATTACAAGCTTTGGCTGATTGAGAATAAATAAAGATAGAAATATATCGATGATTCGATCGTCTGGTTGTATTGAAAAGAAAACGAGATTTACCCTTGCAGAAAAATCAAGGTGTCCACTATCAAGGGGTGTTCAAATTTTTGGTTTCCACTTGATAAAAGAAGCGCTTTTTCTTTAATTCGACCAGGTTTTCATAATATAGCTTGATCTTTCTCGAACACCAAGGCTGAACTTTTCAAGAATTTGGTGTTTAACATGGATAGGGTCGTCACCGATCTGAAAATTCAGAGTAAAAATAAAAACCGCACCAATGTTTACCTGGACGGGGAATTTGGGTTTGGTATTGCCAATACCCTGGTTTTGACTTTGCACGTTGGTCAGGAATTATCTGAAAAACAAATTGCTGACATGCTCAAACGCGATGAATTTGACGGTGCTTTTCATCGGGCAAACCATTTCCTGGGATACAAACCTCGAACATCGGGTGAGGTAACTCGAAAATTGCTTATGTTGAAATACAACGATGAAACAGTTCATGAGGTAATCGAAAAATTAACCGAACAGAACCTGCTCGATGATAAGCGATTTGCCACTCAATGGGTGGAAGAACGCTCCAGTTTCAAACCAAAAGGCAAAAAAGTACTGGCGATGGAACTGAAAAGAAAAAATGTCGATCCTGAAATTATCCAGCAAGCATTGGTAAATCTTGATAGCGAAGGGTTGGCGCTTAAAGCCGCCCATGAATATGCCCAAAAATTGAGTGAAGCGGACCGGGTCAAATTCAAACAGAGAATATCTGGCTTTTTGATCCGCCGCGGTTTTGAATATTCCGATATCGCGCCTGTCGTCGCAAAGGTGTGGGCCGAGAAAAATCATGAAAAATAATTTAGAACGAGGAAAAAATTGATGGATAGCAATCTGTTTCTTTTTATCATTGTGGATCTTGTCATTTTGATAGTTGTTGGTGTTGTTGCATGGATAGTGATTTCACGCTATCAAAAATCGATGAAAAAGAAGTCCGAAGAAATCATCGTCGATACCACCGAAAAAGCCAAGATGATAGAGCTCGAAGCTCGCGACAAGGCTCTTAAGGTGCTGCAAAGCACCGAAGCGGAAACCTCCAAAATGAGGATGGAAATCTCAAAAGAGGAGGAAAGGGTTCAGCGGCGTAGGACGGAACTGGATTTCAAACTGGACAAGCTTGAACAGCGTGACCAAGCTCTCAGTAAACGTCAAAGTGCCCTGGATAAACGCGCAAATGATGTAGAAAATCTGTATCAAAAACAAATAACGGAGCTTCAACGTATCGGTGAACTGTCCATAGAAGATGCCAGGGGATTAGTCCTGGCAGCCGCAGAGAAGGAAGCCCATTCGGATATGGCACGAATTATCCGCCAAGTGGAAGCCGAAGCCCGCTCCGAAGGTGAAAAACGGGCACGAGACCTCATTGCAACTGCAATCCAGCGTGTAGCATCCGATCATGTTGCAGAAGTCTCCACTTCCGTAGTGGTACTACCGAATGATGAGATGAAAGGTCGCATCGTTGGTCGAAATGGACGCAATATCCGTGCATTCGAGCAAGCAGCCGGTGTGGATGTAATTGTCGACGATACACCCGAAGCTGTAACAGTCTCGTGCTTCGACCCTGTGCGCAGGGAAATTGCCCGGCGCTCGCTGGAAAGACTGATCCAGGATGGCCGTATCCATCCCGCACATATCGAAAAGATATTAGCCGAAGAACAAAAAGGTGTTGATCGGGACATAATCGAAGCCGGGGAACAAGCAGCCTATGAAGCTGGTGTGGCTGGCCTGCACCCCGAGATTCTCCGGACTCTGGGACGGCTAAGGTTCCGCACTTCGTATGGTCAAAACCAACTCGCGCATGCTGTAGAAACATCCAAGCTTTCATCCTTGTTGGCTGCTGAATTGGGCGCGGATGTTGAAATTGCCAAGACAGGCGGTCTTTTGCATGATCTTGGAAAAGCCATGGATTACAACACGGATGGCACCCATGCATCGATTGGAGCAGAATTCGCCAAACGACATGGAGTCAGCGCGAAGATTGTCAATATCATAGCTGCCCACCACCATGAAACGGAACAGGAATCGGTCGAAGCCATCATCGTGGAAGCTGCAGATGCAATTTCCGGTGCAAGACCTGGGGCACGCCGTGAAGATTTGGAACAGTACATCAAGCGGTTGAAAGCATTGGAAGACATTGCCAATTCCTTCAAGGGCGTTTCACAAACATATGCCATCCAGGCAGGGCGTGAAGTGCGCATCATTGTCAAGCCGGAAGAGATTGATGACTTGGAAGCCACTCGCCTTTCTCGTGACATAGCCAAGAAAATTGAAGAATCAATGCAATACCCGGGTCAGATCAAAGTCACCGTTATTCGGGAAACCCGAGCTGTAGAATTCGCAAAGTAAGTCTTTTACAATTTGACTAAAAAGAGGTGGTTAATCTACCTCTTTTTTATTGTAGAAAAGGGTTATTCTTTTTTTCTTCATTTACTGTAGTTTCAGGACCATGGCCGCAAAGAAGACGCGTATCCGGTGGCAGGTTGAGTATTTTGGATTTGATCCCAGCAATCAAAGTATCAAAATCGCCTCCGGGTAGATCCGTGCGACCGATGGAATGATGAAAAATGACATCTCCACAAAACGCCACCTTGTTTTGAGGGA
>JBGQAS010000235.1:0-4143 GCA_041494435.1 Anaerolineaceae bacterium
CCAGGGATCCGGGAATTCCAACGTGCCATCAGCGCGCGAGAATGATTTCAAACGTCCGGTCCGCCAACCATAATAACCATTGTTTAAGGCATTTGCCGTAAGGATCAACTGCTGGTAAATGCTGGTCCGGTAGGGATCATGAAAACCCATCGGGGAGTCTGATTCTTCCAGGGGGGCAAGTTGGGATAAAGCGTGAGCCTGATATTCAACCAGCATGAGCAGGAGCTTGGGACTGATACTGTAGTAGGTGGATACATAATCGATGATCCCGGCACTATCGCGTGTTTCTCCAACGACATATTCTGAATAAGTCTTCAGCCATCCAGGTTGGGCGTTAATAAAAGCTTTGGTATCAAAGCTGATTCCCGCCGGTCCGTTGACGAAGGCATTATCCGGCAAAATATGGTTGGGTGCTCCCCATAGGGATTCATAATAAATGGGGATCTTCATGGGGAAGCCGGGGGGTAAGGTCGTTACCGGATCGGGGATGGTGGGATTGGCACTCCGTATCTCGGCTTCGGTGGTGTTGAAATGTGCCGCCAGGGCAGGCAGGGTGTCTCCCGATTGAGCTATGTAGTCAACTAACTGCCCGGGAGCGTACTTTTCGCGGGTTGGGAGTGCCGTGGGGGTATTTTCAGAGGTCAGCGATTGTATAGGAGATATGGTTGAAGAAACTTCCGAGCTGGCAGGAATGCAAGCTGAGAACAGCAACCCCCCCACTAGGAGAGCTCCGATAATACGGTGTGAAATGGTCATTCGATTCGAGTCTAGTTTATCGCAAAAGCTGGGATTTATGGAGAAACAGGTCTGGTGACCAGGGATTTATGCTCGGCGACAAGGCTGGAGATCACGATTTGATCGTCCTTGGTAAGGCTCCCCACATAGGGGACTCCACTGAAATGGGCGGTCCAGCCGGATAAAACGAAAGGTACGGCGCCATCGGCGAGGATCCATTCTCCGTTGAATTTCCGTGCTATATGTAAATGTGATCCGGTGGCATCGCCACCTTCACAGGAAGGGTGTCCGATGCGATCGTTTACGCTTAGAAAAGTTCCCACTGGAACCCGGCCTTCGGTGCCTATATGCAAATACATGATGTTCCATCCGGTTTGTTCGTAACCATCGCCATCCAAATCCTCGATGACCACGCCGTTCCCGGAGCGTACGACCATCCCGGGAGCGGATGCCACCACCCATTCATCGGATGCCTTGCACCCGTGCGTATCCGTGGGAGGAGCAAAGTCCAGTGCAGCCAGGGCTCCGTCTACCCCCCAGGCAGAGTGTGGTCCACCTGTATTCGCCCAGGTTTGCCCGGGTAGAAAAGGCAGTTCCATCGGCGGTTGGGTTAGGTTCGTCGGATACAAGGGTTCAAATGCTTTCAACCAGGGTTCACCAAACAATGCTTCATAGGTTTTTGTGAAACTGTTTTCACCTTCGAGGATGTTTTCCCATTCCTGCCGGTTGGCTGCAATTTGGGCAAAAAAGACTTGGATGGCAGCAGTTCCGGCGTTCAAATTGGGAGCCAAGTGAATTTGGGTGCCATCTTTCAAGGTAACCGAAGTCAATATACCCGCCCGCCATCCATAATAGCCGATGTTTAATTCTGAAACGACCCATTTTAGCTGTTGGTAAAGCCCCTTGGCATCATCTCGGATCAGGCCCATGGGAAAATATCTCTGAAGTTCGGTGGGAGGGAATCCAGAAACCCAGTGGCTTTGGTAATCCAGGATTGCCACCAACAACCTGGGGTTGATCGAATTATCCAGAGCTACTTTGTTCACGACCTCGGCGCCATCCATCCATGACATGACATATTCTTCATAGGTTTTCATGTAACCTGAAGTGTTGCTGAGAAAATCATGGAGGTCGAATCCCAAAACCGCAGGGGAATAAACCACTTCGCTATCCGGGAAAGACACCTGTGAAGGCCCGTAATCCGTTAATCGGTTGGGAATGATCAGTAAGGTCATCGGTTCGATCAGACCTGTAGCAGGTAAAGTGGCTTCTGAAGAGATTTCACCTGTTTTTACATTGAACCGCTGAGCAACCGCTGGGAGGGTATCCCCCGATTGTGAGTAATAAATGACAGAAAGGGTCTGCGTGCCGGAAGGATAAGGTGGCAAGGGGGTCGCTGAAGGCGTTGAGGATTGGGGGGTAATGGTGGGGGGATGAGTTGATGTTGGGATGGGTGTATATGTTGACGTTGGGGTAAAGGTTGGCACAAAAACCGTTGGGGTTAAGGTTAAGGTGGCGGGAATTTCGGTGGCATTGGCAGCGTTAGCGGTGGCGGTCAGTTGGAGGGAGGTGCTGTAACTCTCTGAGCAGGAGACCGGTCCGATAAGTACAATAAGACCAACGAAGAAGAGCGCTGAAATTCTAAGGGTGGATTTCATTGATTGAGCTGCGTCCGTTCCAGGCTGTTATGGTTTGGTTCCCTTTGACCAGGATACCGTCATATTCTGTGGCATTACTTCCTTGCGATATCCATCCATCCAGGTTGAAGGGGAGATTGCAGTCTGCGGCGATCCAGACCCCATTATAACGCCGGGCAATATGTACATGCGCTCCAGTGGAAATCCCTCCTTCGCAGGAAGCATGACCGATTCGGTCTCCCGCTCTCACAACTGCACCGACTGCAATTCGATCTTCCGTTGCGATGTGCATGTACAACACCGACCAACCCGTTTGTTCCACCCCGTCCCCATCCAAATCAAGCACTACTTCTCCATTCCAGGAACGGGTGATAATACCATCTGCAACTGCTAATACCCATGAAGGGCTGGTCTGGCATCCCAATTGTTCCGGGGGAGCAAAATCGAGAGCAGCCCAGGCAGACAAAGTATCCCAGGCGCTGTGAGGTCCGGAGGTGAAATACCAGGTTGTCCCCTTTTCCATTAGCCAATCCATGGTCGGTTGGGTTAGGTTGCCTGGTAATAAATCGTCCATGGAATATTGAAAGGGAGATCCAAAAAGGGTTGTATACGTGGCGTAGATGCCTTTAGAGGAGACCGCATTATCCCAGGTTGCCCGCGCATCCACGGTTGCCATGAGGGCTTGCACCCCCGCCGTCCCTGCATTGATCGTGGGAGAAATGGGCACCAATCCTCCATCGCTCAAGATCCAGTGGCTCACCCCATTGGCTAGCAATCCGTAGAAACCATAGTTCAAGTTATTGGCAGCCCAGGAAATTTGATAGAAAAGACCGGAGCCTACTCGGTTGAAATCGTACATCCGAATGGGGTAGGTAAGCGTGTCACTGGGAGGGTTGGATGAAGTGACCCACTGGCTCTGATATTCCAGAACGGCCAGCAGAAGGCGTGGGTTGACGGAATACTCAGAGGCAACCCTTTGGATGATTTGGGCGCCTGAGACATATTCTCCATCGACTTTTTCCGAATAAGTGCTCAGGTATCCACCGTGCTTATCGACGAATGCCTGGATGTCAAAATCAGCAGAGGAAGGGCTGTATACCAACTCTGAATCGGGGATGATCTTAAAATCGGAACCAGAGGTTTGAGGAGGCGGTACTGGGATGGTCAGGCTGTCGCCGATGACCAGCCAGTTCGGATTGACATTGGGATTGGCCGCCTCGAGCGATTCCAGGCTGATTTGGTATAGTCTGGCAATATTATTTAGGGTATCCCCCTCCTGGATGACATACGTTTCAGGGTTTGTTCGCAAGGTGGGCAATAACCGGGGTTCATCCGGTGTTGCCGTGTCTTCTGGTGCTGCCAGGGTGGGTGGGATTTCTTGAGTGGCAGAAACATGGATGGAGGCATCGGTCGAGTCGAAGGGGGTCAGAATGGGATTAAATGCAGGTGCTGAACTTTCCTGGGTGGGGAATGCCCGGGCACACGCCAGCGCAGCAATCATCCAGATCCCAATTCCGCAAGCCAGCTTGATCCTCAGGAGACGATGATTATTCATTCGAATCGGAACGGCAAATGCCGGCCTCCGATCAAGTGCAGGTGAACGTGAAAAACCGATTGCCCTGCATGAAGACCCGTATTGAAGACCAGGCGGTATCCGCTTTGATCCACCTTGAATTCCTTCGCCATCCGTTGACCCATAAAAACCATTTTTCCGATCAATTCAGCATCGTTTTTTGAAAGGGTATTTATTGAGTCGATGTGTTTCTTGGGG
>JBGQAS010000203.1:0-4531 GCA_041494435.1 Anaerolineaceae bacterium
AAGCGATTCACGGAAGGCAAAACATCCGATAGATAATTAATGACAAATCCCAGGACAACACTTAGTAATATCCCAAGCCCCAATTGCATTATTTCCTCAATCCTTGTACTTCCTAAGCCAACGGACAACATCGGATGTCATCGTCACTTTGTCAACACCACCGAGTCCCAAAGTTGAGAGACCTCCCACAATATTCCCCCATTTCAAACATTCTCGCATATCTGCTCCATCCAGGTAAGCCTTCATAAACCCCGCATTGAAGCAGTCACCAGCACCCGTAGTATCCTTTGCCTTTACCTTGATCGATGGAACGTATTCCACTTGTTTGCCAATCGAAGCATAAGCTCCCTGGCTTCCTGCTTTGACCACAACAACTGGGCAGATTCTCCCCAATTGGGCGGTTGCCTTCACCAAGTCGTTTTCCCCGGTGAGACTTTTGGCTTCATCCTCATTGGAAAAGAACAAGTCACAAACTTCAATAGCTCTCCGAACGGATTTATCTTTTAGAGATAATCTATCCCGATAATTTCCATCCATCGCAATTTTCATTTTCCGGCTCTTGATCAATGCCAAACCAGCATCCAATTGTGGACCGTGCACCAATCCTGGAATGTAAATCCATTTGGCATGTGCTTTACTGATTACTGAAAAGGCGGCAGGTAAAATGGGTCCTTTATCGTAATAAGCGATGAAGGCCCTTTCGTGCGGATAAGAAAGTGAAACTGTAATGAGCTTTAGTTCTTTTTTGTGATGGATAAAAAATCGAGAATCGAAATTCTCCCTGTTTAGTTTATCCAGAACGAATTGACTGAATTGATCGTTGCCGAAATCTGCAGCCCAGGCAACTTTCAACCCCAAACGATGCATCGCTAAAGCGGAATTGCACGTACCTCCCAAGGTCATGTTAAATCCAGAGGCTACGATTTCCTTCCCCAGGATCGGTTCAGACTTCATGCCCGTAAATACAAGGTCAAGACAGTAGTCTCCAACGACGAGGACATCCAGCATTTCAGGCATCGATCAACTCAATTTGGGGAAGAATTTGCCGTGCAACAGGATATATTTATCCAATATATTTTTGGCGATATTTGAATCCTGGATAAGGGGATGGATCGTTAGCGCCTGAAGTGCCTTTGCGTATGAATTTTCCAGGGCGGCTTCGATGGTCAACCTTTCGTAAGCCTTCACCTGGTTCATCAAACCCAGGCAATGCCCGGGGATTTTTCCGACTGTCAACGGATGGATAAACCCTCCCCCCACCACAACGGGTATTTCAACGGAAGCATCTTCTTCCATACCTTGAATGGATCCCTTATTTAAGACATTCAATATGAGAATTTTATTTTTTCCCTGGTTGATTGATTCAATAATATCCAGGGCAACACCCGAATAGCCTTGTTCCGCCATTTTATCGAAATCAGTATCCTTCAAATCCACTGTACGGGTTCCCTTGCCGGTTTCAATGGTCATATAGGTTTCCCAGCGGGCTTTTTGATACTCAATGTATCTTTTTTCAAGACCGGAAGGATCTTTCTTCTTTGCAAGTGACTTGATGTCTGTAAAAAATCGATTATTCAATTCCGCAATTTGCTCACCGCGAGTCAGTTCTGCTTTCAGGATTCTATCCACAGCCGTTTTGGAGGAATAGTAATAATAAAGGTATTCATTGGGAATCATGTTGAGAGATTTAATTGTCTCTGAACTGAAGGGTAATTCAAATTGCTCAGGGTTCTGGGAAATGATGCCCAAGAAATCTGGCAGCAGATCCTTACCCTTGTACAAAACTGATCGGATCCAACCCAGGTGGTTCAGACCAAAATAGTCGAGGTAAAGCGCATTGGGTGAAATCCCCAGGAAACTAGCAGCGATGTTCTGCATGCTGGCTGGACCATCACAAATCCCAACTCCCCTCTCCCAACCCATTTTCCGCAGGATCACTTCTGCTAAGAGACCGGAAGGATTGGCAAAGTTCAACAGCCAGGCATCGGGGCACAGTTTTTCCATAAGATGGATGTAATCCACCAGCACAGGGATCGTCCGCATAGCCATTGCAAAACCACCCGGTCCGGTTGTTTCCTGCCCAAGTACATGATTTTCCAAGGCAACTTTCTCGTCGATAACCCTGTGTTCAATGTTTCCAATCCTAAAGGTAGTGATGACGAAATCTGATTTGTCCAAAGCTTTTGTGGGGTCTGTTGTTAGATCGATTTGAAATTTAGTCTTCTTGCTTTCCTTTATTGGGGCAATTAAATTACCTATCAGGTCCAGCCGGTCACCATCGATATCCAACAGGGTAAGATTATCCAATCCCAATGTTTCCTGGCGAAGCAAAATTGATTTTACGATGATGGGGGTACGCACCCCCGCCCCGCCAATAATGGTGATTTTCATCCAAGCTCCTTGTGGGATTGTAGAATTATCGCTACAACCGTATAATGTTAGAATATATATTCTAAGGTTTCTTAACTACTTGAGTATATTACTGAAAAAGATAGTCTGCAAATTTTATGATCGACAATTCGAAAAATTCCTTCTTTCAAAACTGGTTTTTCAATCCGGAAAACCACGATAATTTGGCAGCCCTCAAAAAGTTCGAACACCGGGATGCCAGCTTAATGGACTTTCCTTCTGACATCGAACCATCTTTACGCTTTGCCCTCCAAGAAAACGGCATCTCGCAGCTTTATGATCACCAATTTGAATCCTGGCAGGCTATTCATAATGGGAAGAATATTGTGGTAACAACGGGTACAGCGAGTGGGAAAACACTGTGCTACAACCTGCCTGTATTGGATGCATTGTTAAAATATCCGGATGTTTCTGCACTTTATATCTTCCCCACAAAAGCGTTAACCTACGATCAATTCGAGAACCTCGGCAAGATCCGGGATTCTTTGCAAAAAGAACCAAGCTCGAAGCGAAATCAGCTTCGTGCTGCGGTCTACGATGGAGATACTCCCGATCATTTGCGCTCTCACATCCGTAAGGAAGCTCGGATTTTGCTAACCAATCCGGATATGATCCACCTGGGTATGCTGCCCCACCATACCCTATGGTCCGATTTCTTCCGGAATTTGAAATTCGTCGTCATCGATGAAATCCACTATTATCGGGGAGTTTTTGGCTCGCATGTCGCCAACGTAGTTCGAAGACTTCAGCGTGTGGCTCATTTTTATGGTTCTTACCCCCAAGTGATCATGACCTCCGCCACCATTGCAAATGCAAAGGAATTCGCGGAAAAACTAATTGAGGCGTCTGTTCAAATGATCGATAAGGACGCATCCCCAAGGGGCGAAAAGATATTTGCCATCTATAATCCTCCTCTGGTCGATGAAGAATTGGGAATCCGAAAAAGTTCATTGTTGGAATCCGTCCGGATATCCAGGGATTTCCTGGACCGGGATGTTCAACTGATTACGTTTGTGCGTACCCGGCGATCCACTGAGATGATCCTTAAATATCTTATCGAGCAGGACCAATCGTTAAACAAAATCGTCCGCGGATATCGAAGCGGCTACCTCCCGGCGGTCAGGCGCGAGATTGAACTCGGGTTGCGCAATGGGATGATCAAAGAAGTGGTGGCGACGAATGCACTGGAATTGGGCATCGATATAGGCGGGATGGACGCAGTTCAAATTGTGGGTTACCCGGGTACCATTGCATCTTTGACCCAACAATCCGGGAGAGCTGGCAGGAGGAAGGGAAATTCAGTTTCCATCATGATTGCCTCTGCCAACCCCATTGACCAGTACCTGGTGAACCATCCGGAATACGTTTTTCAAAGATCCCCTGAAAAAGCGATGATCAACCCGGATAATGCGTTGATCTTATTTCAGCATCTGAGATGTGCTGCCTTCGAGCTGCCATTTGCGGGAAAACTTCAATACGGAGATTTGAGCGAGACCGATCTGATAAATTTTCTTCAAATCCTGGTAGAAGCTGGCGATTTGTATGAACGGTCGGGAAATTATTATTGGGCAAATGATCAATATCCATCCGGTAATTTTTCATTACGGTCTGCAGGCGGAAATCCAGTATCCCTCAAAGTGGAAATGGATGGAAAAATGAAATCCATCGGTGAGGTGGATGAGCCGAGTTCTTATTGGATGGTTCATCCGGGTGCCGTTTATCTGCAAGAGGGTCAATCATTTGTTGTGAAGGATTTGAACTTGCAAGAATCCACTGCCACCTTGATAAGCCAGGATGTAGATTATTACACCGTCCCCCAGGAGAAAACAGAGATTGAATTGGTTCACCAGATAAAACAAGAAATTGTTGCCGGGGGAAACAAGAATCTGGGTGAATTGCTGGTGAAGCAGCAAGTGACCGGATTCAAGAAATTTTTGTGGGAGACCCGGGAATTGTTATCTCTTGAACCCCTGGAGATGCCCGAGACACAATTGAGAACCGTAGGATACTGGTTCTCGTTGGATGAAGGTGTTGTTGACCAATTACGCAGCGAAGGTCTTTGGCAGAATGACAAGAATGATTATGGTTCTCGATGGAATGAATTGCGCAAAATTGTTCGTGA
>JBGQAS010000092.1:0-6830 GCA_041494435.1 Anaerolineaceae bacterium
TCACTGGGACTGGGAGGGTTCACCAGGGAGAATTGGAATCGCAAAATGTGATTGACCCCGGATTGCAGCATTTTCCGTATAAAACTCTCGGGGATGGCCTTTTTCAAATCAGCATTCAGCACCAGCCAGTGGATGTTCAATTTTTCCAATAAGGGGAACCAACGCAGACCATCTGCATCTGAAAAATGATCGGAATCCGGGAAATATTGGATCCCGATACTTTGGGTCAACTCAGGACTGGTGGGAATCATTGAATTCGTCTCCTCCAAGAAATCACTTCAATTGTTACAAGAAGCGTGCCAAGAGGGGGAAAGAGCAAATCTGCTATAATTCCGCCGATGATCCTAGTTACCGGTGGCACGGGTTTTATCGGCAGCGCTTTGGTCAAGAAGCTATCTGAAGAGGGAGATAAAGTCCGAATCTTGATTCGCCCCTCCCAGGTATCTCCTAATATCCCACGTGGCATCCCCGTGGAAGTAGCGGTCAGTGGCTTAACGGATGAACGTGGACTGCGAGCTGCCATGCGGAATGTGAATACTATTTACCATCTTGCTGGCACGGAACGAAAAGGCAGCCAAGCCGATTTGAACGGAGTCGATATCCGGGGGACAGAAATCCTGAGCAAAGTCGCTAAAGAAGCCGGGATTGACCGGTTCATCTACCTAAGTCATCTTGGAGCAGACCGGGCATCTGGATTCTCTCTGATGAAAGCCAAAGCTATTGCCGAAGCAAGCATTATCCGCAGCGGGGTCAATTACACGATCATCCGTTCCTCAGCTGTGTTCGGCAAAGGAGATCAGTTCACCGAACCCTTTGTGCGTCTTGCCCGGTTGGAGCCTCTGCTTTTCCTCCTCCCGGGAGATGGTTCTGCCTTGCTTCAGCCCATAGGGTTGGACGACCTCATTGCCTGCTTGACCCTGGTGACCAGGGATGAAAAATTAAAGGACCAAAGGATCCAAATTGGGGGCATGGAGCAATTCAGTTTCAAGCAGGTCTTGAAAATCATCTTAAATCACAAAAAAATGCACCGGATCTTTGTCCCCTTTTCTCCGGTATATTTACGCTGGTTAACGCTGAACCTCGAACAGTTTGCGAATTTTTTCCCCGTTTCCGTTTTTTGGCTCGACTACCTGGCCTCCAACCATACCTGCCCGTTGAATAATATCACCCGCACCTTTGGGATCATTCCTGCACGGTTCAGCCAAAGCCTGGAATATCTGGATAAGTAGCCTCAAATTGACTGGAAGTAAAAAGACCTCTCGAATCCCTTCGAGAGGTCTTACTTTTTACCAAGGGTTTATCGATGAAGCGCAGACCAGCCCGCGTAGGTCGATGTTTCTCCCAGTTCAGCTTCGATGCGGAGCAACTGGTTGTACTTTGCAACCCTATCCGTCCGACAGGGAGCACCCGTTTTGATCTGGCCCATGTTCAATGCCACGGCCAAATCTGCAATGGTGGTGTCTTCGGTCTCGCCTGAGCGATGGGAGGTGACTGCACGCCAACCATTCCGCTGGGCAGTTTCCACGGCTTCGATAGTTTCGGTCAAAGTCCCAATCTGGTTCAATTTCACCAGCAAAGCATTGCAGGCTTTTTCCTGGATGGCTTTGCGTACCCGTTCAGGGTTGGTAACCAAGAGGTCATCACCCACGATCTGGATTTTGTCACCGACTTTCTTGGTCAGAAGTTTCCAGCCATCCCAATCGTCTTGTGCCAATCCGTCTTCGATGGAGACGATGGGATATTGTTCAATCCATTTTACCCAAAAATCCACCATTTTTTCTGGAGTCAATTTCTTGCCTTCTTTTCGAAGGTTGTACAACTTGGTTTCACTGTCGAAAAGTTCGGAGGCAGCGGGATCAAGTGCAATGGCAATATCTTTGCCGGCTTTGTAACCAGCCTTGGAAATTGCTTCCAGGATCAGTTCAACGGCTTCTGAATTTGATTTCAAAGAAGGAGCAAAGCCACCTTCATCTCCTACCAGGGTAATGTAGCCGTGATCCTTCAGAACGGATTTCAACGCCTGGTAGATCTCAGCACCCCAGCGCAGACCTTCAGCAAAGGTGGGAGCACCGAGGGGCATGATCATGAATTCCTGGGCATCGGTGGATTGCCAGTTGGTGTGAACGCCACCGTTAAGGATATTCATCATCGGGACTGGCAGAACGTGAGCATACACTCCACCCAGGTAACGGTAAAGAGGAAGACCAAAGGCATTGGCAGCTGCTTTGGCAACCGCCAGGCTGACTCCCAAAATGGCATTGGCGCCCAGCTTGGATTTGTTCGGAGTTCCGTCCAGCTCGATCATGGCCATGTCGATGGCTTTTTGTTCGCCAACATCCCAACCTACCAGAAGCTCAGCAATGGATGTGTTGACAGCCTCGACTGCTTTTAAGACACCCTTGCCGTTATAGCGCTTCTTGTCTCCATCTCTCAGTTCAAGGGCTTCATGCACGCCGGTGGAAGCACCAGAGGGAACTGCTGCCCGGCCCCACACACCGTCCGCGAGTACCACTTCCACCTCAACCGTGGGGTTGCCGCGAGAATCCAGGATTTCCTGGCCTGAGATTGATTCAATGATAGTTTCCATACTTAACCTCGTTTCGTGTGTTTCGTTCAAAATTTATCCGCTCAAGTATACACGAATTCGAAAAATCGAAGGGATTTTTAGGATTTCTTTGCCTGTTTTATCCCGGCATGTTCGCAAACCGCCTTCATGAACGCCAGAAACAAGGGGTGAGGTCTATTGGGTCTGGACAGGAATTCCGGGTGGAATTGTGTGCCAAGCATGAAAGGATGGTCCTTGAGCTCAGCAATTTCCACCAGCCGACCATCAGGGGAAATTCCCGAAAAACGCATCCCATGCTTTTCCAAGACTTCGCGGTAATCGTTGTTCAGTTCGTAGCGGTGGCGGTGACGCTCTTCTACTTGGTCAACTTTGTAAGCATCAGCCGCGATCGTCCCAGGCTGCAATTTACACGGATACAACCCCAGGCGCATCGTGCCCCCTTTATCCGTCACTTGGTACTGGTCTGGCATCAATCCGATCACAGGGTTGGGGGTACCGGGTTCAAATTCTGTAGAGTTGACTTCATCCGTTCCCAGGGCTTCGCGTGCAAATTCGATAACCATCAATTGCATGCCCAGGCAAAGGCCCAAATAGGGAACCTTGTGCTGGCGCGCAAAATGGGCGGCTGCTATCTTCCCTTCGATGCCGCGGCTACCAAAACCGCCGGGAACGACAATGCCATCCACTGTTTCGATGACATCCCAGCATTTGTTCTTTTCCAAGTCAGTCGAGTGGATCCACTCGATCTCCAGGTCGACACCCAGGTTAAGGGCAGCGTGGTTGAGAGCCTCGCGAACGCTCATGTAAGCATCGTGCAGTTCCACGTATTTTCCTACGAGAGCTACTTTCACTTTTGGCTTGTCTTTCTTTACATCTTCAATCAGTTTTTCCCAATCTTTCCAATTGGGTTTTGCCTTTGCTTTCAGAGAGAATTTTTCCAGGATAAATTCAGCTACCCCAGCTTTTTCCAGTAAGAGGGGAACTTCGTAAAGGATGGGGGTGGTAACCATGGGGATGACCGCGCGTTTTTCCACGTCGCAAAAGGATGCGATCTTCTCTTTCAACGGATCGTCGATGGGATAATCGGAACGGGCAACGATCATATCAGGAGAAATACCGATGGACCGAAGCTCCCTGACAGAGTGTTGGGTGGGTTTGGTCTTTAGTTCACAGGTTGCCCCAATATAAGGCAGCCAGGTCACATGGATGGACAGCGTATTTTCCCTGCCCAGTTCGCTGCGCAATTGGCGAATGGCTTCCAGGAAGGGTTGGCTTTCAATATCGCCTACTGTACCACCCACCTCTACCAGGACGATTTCTGCCCCAGTGGCTTTGGATACCAGGGCGATCCGGTGTTTGATTTCATTGGTGATATGCGGTACCACCTGGATGGTTCCACCCAGGTAATCGCCATGCCGTTCTTTCCCGATGACATCGGCATAAACCTGCCCGGAAGTAACGTTACAGACTTTATTCAGGCGGATGTCGATAAAACGCTCATAATGTCCCAAATCAAGGTCGGTTTCGGCTCCATCATCCAAAACGAAGACTTCCCCGTGTTGATATGGGCTCATGGTCCCGGGGTCCACGTTGATGTAGGGGTCCAATTTCTGGACGGCAACTTTGAACCCGCGTTCTTTGAGCAACCTGCCTATCGCGGCTGCCGTTACCCCTTTCCCAACCGAACTGACCACCCCTCCGGTAAAGAATATGTATCGTGCTGTCATAACGTCTCCTTTATGGGCCAACAAAAAAGAAGCGGGGAGGGTCGTGTACTCGACGCCTCCCCGGCAAAATCATTGAGGATGCAAATGTATAGGATTTTGGATTTCTTTCGATTCATTTTCTAGGAGTTTACCATAAACCTTAGTCCCATACAATAAAAACACTCCGTTCATAAGAACGGAGTGTTGCTGATTTATTAGTGACTAACTCGTTTGGACTTTGTTCTTAAGAGTGCGCGAAAGGATATCTTCTTGTTCGTCGGAATGAATTCTCACTTTCTTGTTGCGCTGATCTTCCTTGGTTTGTTTGGCTTTGTCCATAGCTTCCTTCAAAGCAATTTCCATGGCAGTTTGTTCGGGTTCGGTAGGTTCCGAGGATTCCTGTTTACCTTCCTCGTAAGAACCTTTTTCTTCCCCATGTTGACCTTTGCGGTTGAATTTCTTCGGTTTGCCGGTTTTATCTTTCTTATTGAAACCTTCGAAAACCACTTCCTCCGCTTCGGGTTCAGGTAGCATCGCTTTGATGCTCAGCTTGATTTGCTTCTTTTTGCGGTCCACATCGATGATCTGGGCTTCGATTTCATCACCCAATTTCATGATGTCATCGGGTTTGCGGACGTAACCATGAGCCATCTCACTGATGTGGATCAAGGCAGGTCGTTCGGCACCGATCTCAACAAAAGCGCCAAATTTCTCGAACTTGACCACTTTTCCCTTCACGACCAAATCTTTCTTCAAATCCCGCCATTCGTATTGCAGCGGTTCCATCATGGTCAATTCAACCCGTTCATCGGTGATTTTTTTCACCCAAACGTCTATTTCCTGGCCTTCCTTCAGCACATCTTCCACCCTATGAATGGGGGCATTCTCTGCGCTGGTTATTCTTGAAACATGCAAAATACCCGGCTTGTCCAATCCAATATCCACGAGGGCGCCGGCCAGGCTTGTCTTTAAGACTTTGCCTTTGTAATGGGTTTTTGATTTCAACTCGGGATTATTTTCCTGCTCTACGACCACGCTTTGTTCCATAGCGTCTCTCCAATATCCAAATTTAGCGAATCGTGATTATACCTTGTGGGTATGAAACTGTCAAACAACCCCTCCAATTTTGGATGGAGGGGTTGTTTTTATCGGTTTACAGCTTGTTATTTACCGGTTAGTACAGCCTGGATGGCACGATCCAGTTGCGGATCCTTGCCGGCAGTAATATCTGCTTGTGTATTCTCGATAATTATATCGGGTGTTAGCCCTAAGCCGTTGATCTGGCGTCCATTGGGTGTGAGCCAGTGTTCAACGGTCACGCGGATGGCACCCTGGTTGTTCGCCAGGTTGATCCAATCCTGAACAGAACCTTTACCGTAGGTCTTTACTCCAACCAGTAAGCCACGGGAATAGTCTTGAATGGCGCCGGATACAATCTCTGATGCGGATGCTGTACCTCCATTTACCAATACGACCATGGGAATGGTAGTTGCCAATCCGCCAGGAATGACAGAATCGCTGGTACGGGCACCATTGGCTTGTTCCTCGATCACCACGGTACCTTGAGCAAGGAACTGGGAGGCTACTTCGATCCCGGCTTGCAAGAGTCCGCCACCATTGTTTCTCAAGTCCAGGATGAGGCCAACCGGTTTATTTGCCAGTAAAGTGGTGAGTGTTGATTTTAATTCCGGAGTGGTGGTATCGCCGAAAATGTTGATGCTGATATAGGCGATATTGTTATCGAGCATTTTGCCATCTACGCTGTGCAGGGTGATCTGCTCGCGAATCAGGGTGACATCGAATGGCGCGGTCACACCCTTGCGTTGGATGGTGAGGGTCACGGTCGAGCCTGCGGGTCCCAAAACGTGGGTCAAGACTACATTGGGATCCACACCCACCATGCTGGTGCCATCGACGGCGATGATCTCATCTCCCGCCTGGAGTCCGGCTTTTTCCGCTGGATAACCGGGCATGGGACTGATAATGGTGAGATAGGTTCCAGAGGCATCGACCCAGGCACCAATCCCATCGTAACTACCGACAAATTGGTTATTAATTTGCTGCAGTTCCATCGGATCCATGTACGCCGTATGAGGATCACCAAGGGAATCCATCATCCCGCGTATGGCACCTTCCATCATTTTGGTATCATCGACGGGTTGTGTATAGAAGTATTGATGGACGTCATCCCATGCCTGCCAGAAGGGTTGAAACAATTGATCAAGCGCTGCAGTTGAACTTGTACTGGTGGAAGTGGTGGTTGGATTGGCTCCTGCGGGTGCCGGTACCGACGCACTGCTCTTCGAGATGGCATAACCAGCCCAAACACCGCCGGAAAATGTGGCACCAACGACCAATATTCCAATAAACACGAACAAAAGTATCTTTGAAGTTTTGTTATCCATTTCTACTCCTATAACTTTAATAAGTTCAGTTTAATAGAGCGGGAACAGCCGCCCATTTTTCATATACCTCTTGAAACTCACTAATATTACGGATAATACCCTGGTCAAGGTCTTTTTCGATTCCTTCTTTGATCAGCACGGTCCTGAAACCCA
>JBGQAS010000468.1:0-2032 GCA_041494435.1 Anaerolineaceae bacterium
AATTGATCGAGATCAAGTCCAAAGATAAGGACCGCTGGGTGGATGCCATGATGATCGAAGAACTGGGAATGGTGAGGGATGAACGCAAACCTCTCTCCGCTGCCTGGGTCACATTTGGATCTTTTGTTGCGTTCGGGATTTTGCCCTTGCTGATCTACGTAATCGACCTGATTTTCCATACAGGATTATCCGCATCGACATTGTTCCTGATCTCCATCATCCTCTCGGGTGTTGCTCTGTTTGCGTTGGGGGCAGCCAAGTTTTTTGTCACCCAGCTCAACCCCTTGCGTTCCGGGTTGGAAATGCTGATCGTTGGCGGGCTGGCAGCAGCTTTGGCATATTTCATCGGTGTTCTGCTCAAACCCCTTGGTTTATGAGGATGAAGTCCTGCGTTGAATTTCATTCGACGAGGGTTCTTGCTCCACAAGAATCGTCACGTTGATGAGGGAAAAAGAATGCATATTTTGGTAACCAATGATGATGGGGTTAATGCCCCTGGTTTGCTCGCTTTGGCACAAGCCATGCGCGCCCTGGGCAAAGTAACCGTAGTCGCGCCGGACCATAATTGGTCGGCAGGTGGACATGTGAAGACCATGCACCGCCCTATCAGGGTGCGTGAAACTGAACTGGCAGACGGCAGCAAAGCCTATCATAGCGATGGCGCCCCTTCAGATTGTGTTGCCGTGGCGCTGTTGGGCTTTATCAAGCAAAAGGTGGACCTGGTGGTCTCGGGGATCAACCCAAACGCCAACATTGGCAGCGACGTCACTTATTCCGGAACGGTTACCGCCGCCATGGAAGGTGCCATTGCCGGGTTACCATCCATTGCTGTATCCCAGGATAGCCCAGAAGAGCATCACGGCCCGCTGGATTATTCGACCTCTGCCCGTGTGGCCTGCGAGGTAGCTGAAAAGGTGATGGAAAAGGGGATGCCCGAAGGCACTTTAATTAATTTAAATGTTCCCTATCTTTCCTACGAAGAACTAAAGGGATTCTGTATCACCCGCCAGGGGATCCGCCTCTACCATGATGTGCTGGTTCGTCGTAAGGATCCACGTGGGAAACCGTATTACTGGATCGGCGGACCGGCTCCGACGGGCGTGCCCGAGAAAAATACCGACTACGGGGCGATCAAATCAGGTTATGTTTCGATCACCCCCTTAAATTTGGATTTGACTGCCGAGCCTGCCATTAAAACTTTGAAAAGTTGGAAATTTAAACTCAAAGGGTAACAAAAGACTATTTTATGAAGAGATACCCGAGGCGGTGTCTCTTTTTCGCTATGCTATAATCCCTTCCGAGAAAGGTTCCGGAAATGCTTCAAAGAATCAAATCTGCCTTCGACAATTCAACCACTTCGCGTGAATTGCAAAAATTATCCCTGGTCGTCGACCAGATCAATGAACTCGAAAAGCCCTACGAAGCTTTGACCGATGCGGAACTCACTGCCAAAACGCAGGAGTTCCGCGACAGGCTGACCAAAGGCGAAACGTTGGATGATCTCCTGGTCGAGGCATTCGCCGTCGTAAGGGAAGCGTCCAAGCGCACCATCGGCTTGCGGCATTATGACGTGCAACTGGTTGGCGGAATGGTGCTGCACAGCGGAAAAATCGCGGAAATGAAAACCGGTGAAGGCAAAACCCTGGTTGCCACCCTTCCGCTGTATTTAAACACGCTGTCTGGTAAAGGTGTCCACTTGGTAACGGTGAACGATTACCTCGCCCGCCGGGATGCCCGCTGGATGGCTCCCATTTACCACCTCCTTGGCCTTTCGATAGGGGTTCTGCAGATGGCTTCCCGGACGGAAAACGGGCAAAAAGCTTTCCTGGTGGATTTTTCCATCCAATCACCTCACGAGGATCAACGCGAACTCCGCATGGTTGAGCGGGCAGATGCGTACAAAGCGGATATCACCTATGGCACGAACAGCGAATTTGGTTTCGATTATCTACGCGACAACCTGACGATGCGCCTGATCGACCGGGTGCAGCGCGGTCATTTCTACGGCATCGTCGACGAAGTGGACAACATC
>JBGQAS010000258.1:0-3891 GCA_041494435.1 Anaerolineaceae bacterium
GCCACCATCAGGGCGGAGGACGATTGCACCCACGCCGCCGAAATCCATATCCCACTTGGGATCCTTTTGCAATTTATAACCTAATGTTTCCAATCCCGCGGCTGCGGCATCGTATAGGTCACTTTCGAGCCGGATGGTACCTGGGTTTGCTTCATTCGGAGCGAATGATGAAGGAGCAGAAATGGTATAGAACCGGGGTGCACTGATGGCATCTTGAACATTCATTCCAAAGATTTCCATGTTCAGAAAAACCTGGATCAATGCCTGCGATTGCATATCTCCACCCGGGGTGCTGTAGCCCATGAAGAATTTACCATTCTTGAATACGATCATGGCATGGGGTGTGATGCGAGGGCGTTTTCCGGCAGCCAGCACATCCGGACTGTTTGGATCCAAGCGGAACTGATTCATGCGATTGCCCAGGTTGATACCGCTATTGGGCACCATGGGCGTCCAGGGAAAATCGGAGGTGGTGATCACCACGACGTTACCAGTAGAATCGCGGACTGCAAGCTGAGTGGTATCCTGCCCAATAGTGATTCCCGGCGGGTTGATCGCTATCAGCGCTGTTTGGGGATTATCTGTGCCGGGAGGAACGATCTCACCTGTTGAAGTGGTCACCACACCCGGAGCAGGCAATGGACCAAAGGCAGAGCCGGTCATTTTTTCTCGACGCTGGGTGGCATATTCTTTGCTCATGAGGACATCCCAGGGCACCTTTACGAAAGCGGGGTCGCCAATATAAGCATCCCGGTCCGCCATGGCCAGTTCGATGGCCTGTACCACCGTGTGGATGTATTCGGGTGAATTGTGCCCCATGCTTTTCAGGTCAATACCTTCCAGGATTTGCAGAGCCATCGGTCCAACAGCACCCTGGGTCCAGCCATTGTTGGTGTAGAAAGTGTAATCTCCATATGAACCGCTAATGGGGGTTTCCCATCCACCGCTGTAATTGGCAAGGTCATCAGATGTGATCAAACCCTTTTTCTGAGTTTCCCAGTTGGTAATTTTCTGGGCAATATCGCCCTTGTAGAAAATATCCCGAACTGCCTGGAGTCCATCCAAGCGAGAACCACCAGTCGAAGTCACACCCGTCTCTGCATCAGCCATGTGCTGAAGAGTATTCGCCAGGTCAGGATACATGGTGCGGTCACCCACCCGCAAAGGACGCCACCATTCATGTTGGAAGAAATAATTCCCGTTGGTAGGCCAAACCACCTGATAAGCAAACCGACCGATGGCGGTGAATTTGCCCATATCGACCAACAATACACGAGTGGCAGGAAATCCTTCCCGGGCGATTTGGATTGCGGGAGCGGCAACTTCAGCGAACGACATGGTGCCATAATCCTTCAGCAAGGCAATCATCACATCCGGGGAGGCAGGAACCAGTTGAGCCCAAATGTTGATTGAAGGAACGGTCTTCCACCCCCTGGAGAGGAAGCTTTCCAAGGTGGCGGCAGCAGGTGCCTTTCCGGCTCCAATGTAACTATGGACTGTACCATCGGCAGCGTTGTAGATCATGACCGGAGCTTCGCAAGGAAAGCTCGAATGGACCCCGTTGGTCACATTGAGGACAAGCAAAGCAGCGACGCTGGCATCATAAGCATTTCCCCCTTTTTGCAGAATGCTCATGGCAGCTTCCGTTGCCCAGGGAGTCCCGGTGACTGCGGCTTCCTTTTGGGCGGTTACAAGGGTGCGGGGAGTTTGTTCCAAATCCGTCCAGGTCATCAGGTCACGCGGACCCTTGGGGAAGAACGCATAAACGACATAGAACAACGCAATCAATCCCACCAGTGAAATCCCAACCCACATAAGCACCTTCAAAAAGATCCTTATCACTTTTTTCATTGAAATTCTCCTTGAACTATGAAGGGGGGGCTATTCCCATACTATAGCATGACCTTATCGAAGTCGCACCTTTATACCATTCTGAACCCACCTGTTTTCCAATGTGGATTAAAATCAGAGAAGATATTTTCCGCGAGGAGAAAACATGCCCGAAAACATGATATACATTCCGGTTGAAACGTTGAAGAATTTTATGCGCGACGTACTTCTGGCGGTGGGAGTTCCAAAGGAAGATGCCCTCATCTGCACAGACGTTATTATCGCTTCGGACCTGCGCGGTATCGAATCCCACGGGATCGGGCGATTGAAATATTACTACGAACGCATCAAGACCGGTCAGCACAAGGTCATCACCAAACCTGAAATCATCAAAGAAAGTCCAACCACTGCGGTGATCGATGGTCACCAGGGTATGGGGATGGTGGTCGCCAGCCGTGCCATGCAAATGGCCATCGATAAGGCAAAACAATATGGCATGGGTGCCGTTGCCGTTCGGAATTCGACCCACTTCGGAATTGCCGGGTATTATCCCTTGATGGCGGTGAAGCAAGGGATGATCGGCATAACTGTCACGAACGCACGCCCCTCGATGGCGCCAACTTTTGGGGTACGTCCCATGCTGGGAACGAATCCCATAGCTTTTGGTGCGCCCACCGACGAGGAATTCCCGTTCCTGTTCGACGCCGCTACCCCCATCACCCAACGCGGCAAGATCGAAGTCCACGCCCGCCTGGAGAAACCGGTACCGGAAGGCTGGATCATCGATCCACAAAACAAACCCATGACCAACCCGAATGCCATCCTGGCAGGCTTGGGCAAAGAGCAGGCTGCCTTCCTGCCTCTAGGAGGAGCCGGTGAGATCCTGGGAGGGCATAAGGGGTACGGCCTGGGTACCATGGTTGAGATCTTATGCGCATCTTTGCAATCGGGCGCATTCTTATGGGGATTGAGCGGGCTCGACGCAAATGGAAAACCCCAACCTTTCAAGGTGGGTCATTTCTTCATGGCCATCAACATCGAGAATTTTGTACCTTTGGAAGAATTTAAGAAAACCACCGGGCAAATCCTGCGCGAATTACGGAATTCAACCAAAGCCCCGGGACAGCCGCGAATTTACACCGCTGGTGAAAAAGAATACGAGAAGGAAAAAATCGCCTGGAAAAAAGGTATCCAGGCAGTGCCCAACCTTCAAAAAGAGATCAAGTACCTGCAAAAGGAACTCAACCTCACCCAATATAATTTCGATTTCTAATCTGATTTAGCTTGCCTAGCTATTAATGCGAAGAAGGTGGGAGCTTTTCCCACCTTCTTCCATCTCCATCGACCCTAGCGATGAACCCAGTATCAAGTTTTTTTCAAATTTACGTTGGTTTCCAAATAATACTTTTCTGGAAAACTGTTCTTTCTAATTTAGAAAAATCAGCGATCAAGTAAGATGAAGATTCCAGCTGCGATAGCGAGGATGCCTAGAATGATCGTCATCACCGCGCCGCCGAAACCGAAGAGGGTCATCAGTCCCCAAAGGATCAAAAAGATCGCCAGCAAAATGAAACCTATACTCCTGTTGAATCTCATTTTTTTCTCCCTTTCTTTTTATGACATATGAATTTCAATTCATCTTTCTGCTAAATCACTTGAAGCAGAGCAAGAATAAATAATCTTACTACAATGACCGATAGATCATAATGAGGATCATGAAATGGTTTCAACGTTTTACATTGACGGGGAAATTAGCGAGTACACCATTTTCACGCAAGCCAAAGGTTTCCAACAGCCCTTCGGCGGTGCTGCGGTTGTACCCGTATTTCTTCTGCAACACCGCGATCAGTTGCTCCTGGTAGCCATTTACCCTGTCCAGATCAGCTTCCGTAATCAAATTCCACTGATTGCGGATTTTCGTGCGCATTTGATCCAATCTGCCTTCATATATATATGTAGTCATTTTTCTCTTCCTTCCCCAGTTCATACTCCTTTGCTTCGTTCGATGCACCCGATAGATGATATTGACCAAAAATATTTTTTTTACTGTTTGGATGACCA
>JBGQAS010000191.1:0-4825 GCA_041494435.1 Anaerolineaceae bacterium
ACCTGGCAGTACTTTTTAATAACTTCCACATCCCATGCCATCAGGGCAAAAGGCTTTTGAACACGGTTCTTTCTTTTCCGCAATTCATAGACCGTTTTAGGATTGGTGCCATCACAAGCCAACAAATACCCGCCCAGACCCTTCACAGCCACTATCCTGCCGGCTTTGATCTCTTTCCTCGCCATCTGCAGAGTATCTTCCTTATGCGCTAAAACTTTTCCTTCGTGTTCGTACCAAAGTTGGGGTCCACAGATGGGGCAGGCGATGGGTTGGGCATGGAAGCGTCGGTTTTCAGGGTTGGTGTATTCTGCCTTGCATTCAGGGCACATTTCAAACTCTGCCATGCTGGTAAAAGGACGGTCATACGGGATATCCCGGATGATGGAAAACCGAGGTCCGCAATTGGTGCAGTTGATGAAGGGATAGCGAAATCTTCTATCCTTCGGATTAAACATCTCTTTCTTGCACTCCGGGCAGATTGCGATGTCGGGAGATATGGGAATGAATTCCAAAGGATCGGATTGACTTTCCAAGATCGTAAAATCTTTGTAAGGAATAGGGAGCGTTTCTGAAACAACAAAGGAATCTACCTTAGCCAGTGGAGGGGGGGAAACCCGAAGTTTGGAGATGAATTTTTCCACTCGGGCGGGGGTTCCCTCAACCATTATCTCGACGCCAGCAGAGGTGTTCTTTACCCAACCATTCACCTGGCTCTCTTTGGCGTAGGTGAATACCTTGGGACGAAAGCCCACCCCCTGGACGATCCCGCGTACGAAGATTTTTTTGGCAACGATCATGGGAGTTATTTCTTTTTAGCCTTCAGGTGTTCAGCCAACCAATCCGTCCACGCAGAAATGCCTTCGCCTGTCTTACAGGAAGCCAGGAAGGTTTTTAGGTCGGGGTTGAGCATTTTCACACCCTGGAGGAAGTAATCCTGGTTAAAGGTCACGTAGGGCAGCAGGTCAATTTTATTCAAGATCAAAACATCTACACCGCGGTACATGGCGGGGTATTTGTAGGGCTTATCATCGCCTTCCGGTACACTGGCTATCAATACATTCATATGAGTACCCAATTTGAATGCAGCCGGACAAATCAGGTTGCCAACATTTTCGACAATGATGAGATCCAATTTCGCGAGGTCAAGTTGCTTCAAGGCTTCATCGATCATCATGGCATCCAGGTGGCAATCCCCACCAGTGTTGATCTGCACCGAAGGGATGCCCACTGCGGTCATTTTATCCGAATCAATGGTGACCGGTGCTGTATCCCCTTCGATCACTCCAATTTTATGGTTTACTGAAAGGATTTTGATAGTTTGTAAAATGAAACTGGTTTTACCAGCACCCGGGCTTGCCATGATATTGATGGAAAAAATCCCTTTTTGGTCGAGCAGTTTCTGGTTGGTATAGGAAACCTGGTCATTCGCTGACAAGATACTTTTCACAATCGGGACTTTTTTCACTTCCATTTTCACCCTCGTTATTTTTCGATTTGAATGCTGTCTATGCGGAACTCATCACCGGTCAATATTCTCAACCGTGCACTTCCACACTTGGGGCAGGGAGACAAATCGTCAGTTAAAACGAACTCGGTCTGGCAATCCAGGCATAACATTTTCGCCGGGATCCGGTCAAAATGCAGAAGGGATTTACTACAGATGGTATCCTTGGACACGTAATCCCAATAGAACTGGATGGAATCATCCACGTAACTCGAAAGTTTCCCGATGACCAAAAAGACATCGGTGACCTTTTTCGCTTGTTCTTTTTCAGCATATTCCAAGCTTGTTTTCAATATGCTTTCGGTAACAGCCAGCTCATGCATCGGTTGGATTATATTACTATTCGGATAATATAGGTATTATTAGGCAAGGATTTCATACTTTTTATCCTGTCATTCTCATGACAAATTGAGCCATTGAACAATTTTATCGACAGCAACAGGGATAAGTCTTTTTGTTTCCGGCGAGAGCTTATCATCAAATTCGAAATGATATCCGCGGACGGAAACCAGCAACCCCTCAACCTTGGCTCCATACACGGTCCGTGCGATTTCCAGGCAGGTTTGCGGGGTCATATGGTGAGTGAAGGCGGAGTGTTGATATTCGGGGGTGATCTCCACGGCTCGGACTTCCTCTTTGATATCCCCGGTGTGCGCATCTACAAAACAAATCCGCTCAAATTTACTAACCGTTTCACCCATTTCAGGAACCAGCTGTAAGACGAAAAGGAATTCCGGTTTATCCGGCAACACGGGGAAGGGATCCTCGAGGGTTGGCGGTGTTTCGATGCCCAATTCCCTGGCAACCTGCAGCAAAACATGCCAGGAAACACCGTCATCCTGGCGGTCTGGATTGCCATAACCGATAATCAAAGTATGCTTCACAGCTTCTATTTTCCCATAAAAAGAGCGATGCCTGTTATTCCAGCATCGCTCTGATTTACAAGCAAAACCAGCTTATCCTCTGGTAACCGTTTCCAGGAGGTTGCCGTCGTTATCGGTAATTTCAACGATCATGGGCATTTGGCCCACAGCGTGCGTGGAACAGGAGAGGCAGGGGTCGTGCGCGCGGATGGCAGCTTCAATGCGGTTCAGCCAACCCTCTTTCACTTCGCCGGGATAGTAGGCTTTGGCCACGCTGTCCACAGCTTCGCACATGGCCCAGTTGTTGTTGCCGGAAGCAACGATCAAGTTGACCCGTTCCAGCTGACCGTTTGGCTTGGCCCAGTAATGGTGCCACAGGGTTCCTCGCGGAGCTTCGATGAAGCCGACGCCTTCTCCCTTGAAATCGGTGCGTGTGTTGAGGATATCGCGACTGAGGATATCGGGATCTTCGCACAAGACGCGGACATTTTCCAGGGCATAGAGGGTTTCGATCAGGCGGGCATAGTGGAAGTAAAGGGTATTTTCTACGGGTTTGCCATTGTTCAGTTTCTTCCACAACTTGTGTTCTTCATTCGCCAAAGGCGTGGCAATCTGATCTATGGCGTTCATGCGTCCTAATGGACCTACACGATAAACTCCATTCGGCCAACCTAGTTTCTTGTAATAGGGGAACTTCAAGTAAGTCCAGGGTTCCACATGCTCGTTGATGTAATCCAGGTACTTGCGCCCATCGAAGCACTCGAGCTGCTTGCCGTTTTGATCCACCAATCTCAACTGGCCATGATACAGGTTGAGTGTGTTGTTTTCAACAGTGCTAAGGTAGCCCGATTTGAGGACAGCGAATTTGTTGATGTCCGCCATGTTCGCGGCTGCCCAGTCCTTGATGATCTTGATACCGATTTGGGTGGTGGCGATGGAATCATCCAGGCCAGCGAGGATGGTATCCCTTTCTTCTTTGTGCAGAGCCTTGTTCACGCCACCGGGGATGGCAAAGGTGGGGTGGATGCGGCGTCCGGCTACTGTGTGGATGATCTCCTGGCCATACTTGCGCAGTTGGACTGCTTTCACCGTCAGGGCGGGGTCTTTTGCCAGCAGACCGACCACGTTGCGCAAGGCGGGGTCAGAATCAAAACCCAATAGTAGGTCGGGTCCGGCCAGTTCAAAGAAATGCATCCCATGGCTCTGGATGATCTGTCCCATGTGCATGAGTTCACGGAGTAAGTTGGCTGGGCGGGGAGCCGGGGAACCCATCACTTCATCGCCTGCTTTGGCAGCCGCCAGATGATGGCTTACCGGGCAAATGCCGCAAATGCGGGGGGTGATGGTGGGCATTTCAAAGACCATGCGCCCTTCACAGAATTTCTCGAACCCACGGAATTCGTTGACATGCATGTAGGCATGGTTGACCGTGTTATCTTCGTTCATGCGGATGGTGATCTTGGCATGACCTTCGATGCGTGTTACTGGTTCAATTGTGATTTTTTGTGCAACCATATTCATCTCCAGTTATTGCCAATTGAGATTGTCGTCTTTAAATTCAGGCTTGCGACCCTGTGCGAGTTCCGCCAGCATGTAAAAGATCGCATCTGCATCCGGGGGGCAGCCTGGCAGCGAAATATCCACGGGGACCACGTCCTGGACGGCGCGGACTTTTTGCATTGTCGCTAGTTCGGGGTCATCGGGCACTCTGCCGCTCTTATCCACGCTTTCCGCTTCGACGTAAGCACGCTTGAGTGATTCATCGATGCCAACGAAATTACGCATGGCGGGAACGCCGCCGAATACGGCGCAATCACCAATGGCAACCAGGATCTTGCAGCGTTTGCGCATACGGATGGCGACTTCTTCGTTGGCGCTGTTGTTGATTCCGCCTTCGAGCATACCTACATCCACTCCCGTTGCATCCGGTTCTTTCAAATCAGTGAAGGGGGTGGCGCGGATATCCACCAGTTCGATCACTTTCGCGATCCGTTCATCCATGTCCAGCAGCGACATGTGGCATCCAGCGCAGCCTGCCATCCAGTCTGATGCGAATTTTGGTTTACTCATAAATTCTCCTTAGTCCGTCTTCTCAACCGTTAAGCTTGAATTGCGACAGACGCAACCTGGCCGGAAATCGCTCCGCGCCAATCGTTATTGAGTTGCAGGTCCAATTTCTTGGCAAGCGCTTCAAGGACTTCCTCGTTGGACCAATTATCTTCAATCACTTTCAAGGATTTCTTCGTTGATTGAATCTTCCCATCCAAACTTATGAAGTGCCCTTCTTCTTCGTACCAGTGGTTGGTTGGCAACACCACGTCCGCATCTGCAGAGAGTTTGGACATGTAAGTGGCTTGCACAACCATGAAGGGGGCATTTTTCAAGGAAGTGACCAGTTTCTTTGAGGGTTCCTGGTCGGCGAGCGCAACATAGACCATCTGCTGACCATCCAGTTTGA
>JBGQAS010000375.1:0-2657 GCA_041494435.1 Anaerolineaceae bacterium
AGAGAGGATGAACAATAGGGACAGAATGGCTAAATTGAAAATGGAACCCTTAATAGGGACACCGAACCAGAACACCCCAAGGACGAGCACAAAGACCATGTCGAGAATAACAACGATTGTGGCGGGGATCAGCTTGCCGATGATCAATTCAATCGGCCGGGCTGGCGTGGAGATCAACTGCTCCAAGGTGCCAGTCTCGCGCTCACGCACCACCGCCAGTGCGGAATATGCCACGATGATATTTTGGATGATCAGGGCAACCAGACCCGGCAGGATGAACACCAGGTCGCGGATATCGGGATTGTAGAGCACCCGGGTACTGGTGGTGATTGGCAAAATATCCGAACCGTCACTGCCAAAACGCTGCAGAGTCTGGGCGGTGAGTTGAAGGGAATATTTCTGAGCAATCGCGCTGGCAGCATTGTACCCGGAGGTCACGCTGAAATTATCCGAACCATCCAGGATGATAAGTGCATTGCCTTTACCGCGGGCGATATTCTCGGCAAAATTTGGCGGAATGACCACGCCTGCTTTAACCGTCCCCGCGTTGATGGCATCGATCACTTGCTGTTCACTTTGAAGTTCCAGTTTGAAATCAAAATAGCTGGAATTGGAAAGGGCCAGGGTGAATTCCCGGCTGGAAACGTCCTTGCTTTGATCTACCAGCGCGGTAGGAAGATGGGTAACCGTGAGTGAAACGGCATAGGCAAAAAGAAATAGCTCGATGGCAGGCAGGAGGAACAACAGAGAAAGTGTCCGTCGATCCCGCAGGATCTGGACAGTCTCCTTATAAATCAGAGCACGCAAGCGCTTGAATACCTTGTGCATGAGCTACTCCAACCTCTTGCGGAAAGACACCGTTGCCAGCGTCATGACTATTACGACGTAGATCACCAGGGCGCCCACCTGCCCGGCGACAGCCGAAAAGCCTACACCCTTGGTGATGATGCCTCGGGAAATGGGGACAAAATAAGTGAGCGGAAAAATGTCGCCGACCCACTGGATCAGCTTAGGCATAGTGTAGCGGGGAAAAATGAACCCTCCCAGAACCATTCCAACCATTTCAAAAAGCATGAAGAGCTGATTGGCTTGCCGCTGATTTTGGGATACAGTCGAAATTAACAAGCCCAACCCCAATCCACTGAACACATATATGAATGCCAGGCTAATGAACAACCAAAAGCTCCCCTGGAAGGGCACCTGGAACCAGAACACCCCAATCGCCAAGACGGATAGCATGTTGATCATGGCAATAAATAGATAGGGGATGATCTTCCCGAGCATCAGTTCGAACGGACGAATGGGCGTGACCAAGATTTGCTCGATGGTGCCTACTTCCCTTTCGCGGACAACAGCAACGGCAGTAAGGACGATGGTCTGGGTTTGCAGCAACAGTGCTGCCATGCCCGGAATGATGAACCACAGATCCTTAAGGTCAGGGTTGTATAGAACGCGGATGTGCGCATCCAGCTGGGGCAGCACGCCGATGGTGGACCCAGGAGTAATCGATTCCGTCATCACCTGGATCGCCTGTTGTTCTCCAATAATGTTGGCAGCGCTGTAAGCGGATTGGGAGGTGAAAAGATCCGAACCGTCCACCAATACAAGTACCTGTGCGTCGCCGCGCTGGACATGGTCCGCAAATTGTGGAGGAATAATAAGGGCGGCTTTAACACCACCAGAATCCAGTGCAGCAATGGCTCCGGCTTGATCGGGTTGGGTTTCGATGACGTCAAAATAACCCGAGTTCACCATGGCGGCGATATAGCTGTTGCTGCGTTGATCAAGGCTCTCGTTGACCACCACCATGGGGATATGACGCACATTGGTGCTGATAGCGTAACCGAACAGGATCAATTGAAGGAGTGGCATGCTGAGCATCACAACCAGGGTCACCCGGTCGCGATAGGCCTGGATCAATTCCTTCTGGATGATCGCCAGGATTCGTTTGAACATACTATGCTTCGGCCTTCGGTCTCTCGGTTAAGAGCCCGTATGCAAAAATCGAAACGAGCATTTCTGCCATTTTTCGTCTTTGTTTTGATGATGGCGAAGGAGCAACGCCACGCAAGGCAGGCAGGATCAACCCGGCAAAGGCAGCAACAAAAGCACGGGCTGCCAATTCCGGATCAACGAGTCGAAAATCATGGGATTTCACCCGTTCTTCTATGAATGCCTTCGTGAAAAGAACCACATTGCGGAGACGTTCGAGCACATATTGATTCAAGAATTCATCGTCGACTAGAGCTTCGGAGATCATAATTCGGGTATAGCTGGATTGTTCGAGCATAATATCGAACGACTTTTGCACGATCCGCACCAGGTCTTCGGGTGTTTCTACTTTTTCAGTGGAAACGAAAAGCTGGTTGATGGCTTCAGTTTGCTTGCTGGCAATGGTCAGAAGGATTTCACGTTTACCGGGGAAATAATTGTAGATCGTCCCATCACCGATATCTGCTTTGATAGCGATATCGTGGATAGTGGATGAAGCATACCCTTTTTCCGAAAATACCGACCCGGCTGCTTGCAGGATCTCTTCCTTCTGGCGATGAATGCGGCGGTCCCTGCGGGTGCTGCCAACCGTTGCTGGATTTTTTCCCTCTTGCATGTTTCCTCCTGAATTAAGACCCGTTCGATGGTGATTATCTATTCATAAT
>JBGQAS010000322.1:0-3069 GCA_041494435.1 Anaerolineaceae bacterium
CATGACCGCCTGCCCTGAAGCCTTCCTAGCTCGCGAAGCAGAAATGTGTTATGCAACCATGGCGCACGTGACGGATTACGACGTTTGGCACCTGTCGGAAGAAGCTGTAAGCGTGGACATGGTTGTCAAAACCCTGATGAAAAACACTGAGGTGGCTCAATCCGCGGTTCAGCTCCTGGTTGAGTCATTGCCAGCAGAAACAGCCTGCGAATGCGATTCCGCTCTGAAAAATGCAATCATCACCCGCCTTGAGTGCATCCCACCCGAAACCATTTCAAAATTATCCCTGCTGGTCAAGAAATACCTACCAACGTGAGATTCCTTCGTAAACCTGTCTCCAAGAATGAAATCCTGCAAAGGCGGTTATTGATCCTAGTTGCCGCTTTTCTTTTGGCATACAACCTGGCTCTGACATTTTCCAATGCTGCCCGTTACCATACGTGGACCGCATCATTAACCTGGCAAAATTGGATCGGGTTTGCCACCTGGTTACTTTCGATGATTTTCTTGGAAGGAGAGAGCAACCGTCTTCTTCCCGACCATAATCCCTATCTCCTACCGATTATTGGAACCTTATCGGGTTGGGGACTAGTGACCATCTGGAGATTGGATTCAACTTTGGGAATTCGACAAACCACTTGGCTGGCAGTGAGTTCAGCAGCCATGTGGGTTTGTTTCCGCTTTCCCAACTTATTAGGGCTTTTACGCAAATATAAATACCTCTGGTTGACCGGTGGAATTCTACTAACTGCGCTAACCTTTTTCTTTGGAACTTATCCTGCGGGAGATGGCCCACGTTTATGGTTGGGATTCGCAGGTATCTATTTACAGCCATCAGAGCTCTTAAAGCTTCTGCTGATCATTTTCCTGGCTGCATACCTGGCAGACCGGATACCCGTTTCATTCAATTTCATACAATTGATCCTGCCCACTTTCCTCCTTTTTCTGGTTGCCCTATTCGTATTACTCGCACAGCGTGATTTGGGAACGGCATCTTTATTTATCGTTTTTTACATCATCATGGTTTACCTGGCTGTGGGTAAAAAGCGTTTATTGTTGCTGGCAGGAGCCTTCCTGGGGATTGCAGGCGTCCTTGGGTACAAATTAATCTCGATCGTTCAGGTTCGCGTGGATACCTGGATAAACCCATGGCTGGATCCCAGCGGGACTTCCTACCAGATCATTCAGTCTCTAATTGGTATTGCAGCCGGGGGAGTTTTTGGCCGGGGTCCGGGATTGGGCAGTCCGGGGATCATTCCCGTTGCCCATTCAGACTTCATTTTCTCAGCCATCGCCGAAGAAACGGGTATGGCTGGGACTTTTGCCCTGTATGCCCTCCTGGCTGTACTGGCGGTCATTGGGTTGCGCATTGCCCTCAACGCCAATAACCAGTTCAAACGATTTCTGGCTGCAGGGGTCACGGTCTACACGGTGCTGCAATCTATTTTAATAATCGGGGGGAACCTGCGGTTATTTCCCCTGACAGGAGTCACCTTGCCATTCATTTCCTATGGCGGCTCCTCCCTGCTTACCTCGTTTATTTCAGCAGCCCTTTTGCTAATCATCGGACAGGATGTTGAAAATGAGAATTCCCAACCTGTCCACAACGTACCTTACCAGGTGGTTGGTTCTTTCCTCCTGGCAGGAATTGTGGCGCTATCGTTGACCAATGGTTGGTGGGCGTTCATTCGCTCAACTGGCCTGCAAGCACGGGCAGATAATCCCCGTCGAAGTATTGGAGAACGCTTTGTCCAGCGTGGATCCATTGTCGATCGTGACAATAACCCAATTGTGTCAACCACTGGTACGCCGGGAGATTTCCATCGGTCTTACCTTCATCCTGCCATGAGCACCGTAACCGGTTATGACGATCCCCTGTTTGGCCAGGCTGGTGTGGAAGCTGCCATGAACGATTATCTGGATGGGATCAAGGGAAACCCTTCTTCAACAGTTTGGCTCGCCCATTTCCTTTACGGACAGACTCCCCAGGGATTGGATATCCGCTTGTCCATCGGCCTTCCGGTTCAGCAATTGACGGATAAATTATTAACCGGACATATCGGAGCTATCGTCGTGCTTAACCCGGATACCGGTGAAATCCTAACCATGTCTTCACAACCAACCATCGACCCCAACCAAATATCCGAAAAAGGCAGTGAATGGCTGAATGATCCAACATCCCCGTTATTAAATCGAGCGACACAGGCACAATATCCCGTCGGTTCCGCCTTGGGTCCATTTTTATTGACTTCCTACCTGGAAAAAGGCTATTCCCTCCCCGCATTGCCCTCTGATTTGACCAGCTATTTGAAAGGCCAGACTCTTTCGTGTGCGATTCCTGACCAGATCATCACTTCGTGGGGACAGGCAATAGCTGATGGGTGCCCTGCGACAATTCTTGTCCTTGCAAACAATTTGGGAACCAACGCAGTCTTGAATTCACTCAGTAATTTTAAGTTGAATGACTCTCCAGAATTCATCCTGCCGGTAAGTCCCTCAAGTCAAATGGATTTATCCAAAGGACTCCCATCCTTTTTGCTGGGGGAATCCCAGGTTGTTAGTTTCCCTATGCAAATGGCAATTGCCAGTGCTGCAATCTCAAACAATGGTTACGTTGTTTCTCCCCGGCTGGTGACAGCTTATCGCAGTCTACAATATGGTTGGGTAACCTTTGCGCTATCGGATAAACAAAAAATCTCAAATTTCAATTCAACAACGGTTGTTGATGATCTTGCCTCAACTGCGATTTCAGGTTGGGAATCTTTGGCTATCGCAGGTTCAAACCAAGGCAAGGTCACCTGGTATTTAGCGGGTACAATGCCGAATTGGCATGGAAACCCTGTGGTTGTTGTCGTTGCGCTCGAAGAGAATAACCCGCTCTTTGCCCAGCAAATTGGCAGAAGCATCTTTATGCAAGCCACCCTCCCCTAGAATTTACAGAGTTGCTGTGAGGGTCCGGATGTAAAAAAATTCTGCGGAAACCAACTCCGCAGAATTTTGATTCACTAAAGATTCACTTGAGTTTTAGGAAGTGCCTTTTCCCCACCTGGAGAATTCCTTCCTTGGGCA
>JBGQAS010000429.1:0-2229 GCA_041494435.1 Anaerolineaceae bacterium
CACACAAGACCGATCCCACAGGGGCGCACAAAGCCTTGCTTAGGCAAAAGGTCACCGAATCTGCTGGTCTCGCTAAATCCTTGGCAGGCAGACCTAAAGCAACCGAAGCATTGAAAATTCGCGCACCGTCCAGATGTAAAAAAATATTTCGACCATGGACAAATTTGCCAACCTCATCAGTGTATTTTTTGGAAAGGATAACTCCACCGCAACGATTATGGGTATTCTCCAAGATCACCAGCCTGGTGATGGGATGATGCACATCGTCAGGACGGATGGCTGATTCCATTAACCCCAGTTCCATACTGCCATCCGATAGGTTCGGAAGCGTATGCACCAGGACTCCCCCCAAGGCAGATACCCCACCCCCTTCGAACAGAAAAGTATGACCACGATCCCCCATGATGGCTTCATCTCCCCGCTGGCAATGGGTTAAAACAGCCGCGAGGTTGCCCATGGTTCCAGAAGGCACGAACAAACCTGCTTCCTTTCCCATCCGTTCAGCTGCCATCTCCTGAAGCTTGTTAATGCTGGGGTCTTCCCCAAAGACATCATCCCCAACCTCTGCTTTCGCCATTGCCTCGCGCATGGCAGGAGTGGGTTGGGTAACTGTATCGGATCGTAAATCAATTCTGTCCATAATCACCTTTGCTAGTAGCTTCTATTTTGCATTCCTTTTTCTGACCTCAAACAAAACCTGCTCGAGATCTACCGGTAAGGGAGCTTCAAATATTCGCGGAGGATCGTTCGGAGCAAGGTTGATCTTTAACCGGGTGGCGTGCAAGAATTGTCTCGAAATGGGTATGCTGGGATGTTTGTGCCCATAAACTGTGTCACCCACAATCGGGTTCCCAAGCAGCTTCAAATGCAGGCGGATTTGGTGGGTTCTCCCTGTAAAAGGATGCACTTCCAGCAGCGTGAAATTCTTGAAACTTTCCAGGGTTTTATACTCTGTGACTGCTGTACGCCCTTTTCCTTCTGGAAGTATAGCCATTTGCTTTCTGTGTGCGGAGTCCCGACCAATGGATGCTTCAATCCGACCGGTTTTTGTTGGAGGTGTACCATCTACCAGTGCCAGGTACGTTTTTTCAACCTTCCTTAGCTTAAATTGTTCCTGTAAATAGGCAAGAGTCCTTCCGTTCTTGGCGATCACGATGAGACCTGAAGTATCTTTATCAAGGCGATGGACAATCCCGGGGCGAAGTTCTCCTCCCACGCCTTCCATATCGGGATCATAACCAAGTGCCGCGTTGACCAGAGTACCAGAAGGATGCCCTGCGGAAGGATGCACCACCATTCCTGCAGGTTTGTTGATAATGATCAAATCATCGTTTTCAAAAACTATGTCCAGTGGGATTTGCTCACCCTCGATGCCGGAGGGTTCTGTCGGAGGGATTCGAACGTCGATTTTCTGTCCTTGGGTAACGACAATGCTGGGTTTGACAACAACTTCGCCCTCAATTTTCACAAACCCATCTTTTATCAATCCCTGCAACCGCGAGCGGGAGAATTCAGGCATCTTGGAAGCCAGGAATAAATCCAGCCTGTTACCTGAAGAATCTGCTACCAGGTTGACAACCCTTTCACTCAAGGTTTTTTTACCTCAGTATCCTGTCCGCTATTTTTCCGCCGGTTCCTGATTTCCTGGATGATGATATCCAAGACCATCAAGCCAACCCCGACGGTGATGCTGGCATCAGCAACATTCCAGACTGCAAAATTTCCCACCGAGATAAAATCAGTGACCTTGCCCCCAAACAAAATGCGGTCGATCAGGTTTCCCAATGCTCCCGCTAACTGCATCGGAAGAGCTATCCGAAGGAGAACATCCTTCGGATCCACCCTGGGATAATAATAAATAATCACTCCTGATATGATCACCGCCAGGACGGCAAAAACCCAGCCCAGGTTTTGCAACAGACCAAAGGCAACCCCCGTGTTCGTGATGTAAATGATACGGGCATAGGGTGCCAGCCAGGGTAGATACATCCAGATCCCTCCCAGGGGAATAGTAGCTCTCACCCATGCCTTGGTGATTTGATCGACGATGATAATGACGCCTGCAATCGCAAATAAATTCAGATATGTCTTAAATCCCTTTTTCAAAATTCAATCTCCATGTCAGAATGTTTTGATTTTACCTTCGTTTAAAATTGGCACCTTGAAATTTTTTCAAGGTGCCAATTAAGTGATGCTAGATTAAGATTTCGGCGCACGGATCAACCCAAC
>JBGQAS010000051.1:0-8721 GCA_041494435.1 Anaerolineaceae bacterium
AAAGATGAGAATAACGATCACAACCCCCAGGATTAGAGGAATGATCACGCCAAAATTTAGCTGCCGGATACCGCTTGCCATTGGTTGATACAACCCCAGATAGATCAGGAAGTTGGAAGGGCTCATACCAGGTATCACCAGCCCGAATCCGGTCAGCGCGCCACTCATAATCCAAACCAAAAAATTGGGAGCCACTGTGACATTCTGAATGGTTTCCAGCCAACGCATTAGGAAGAAAGTGCCAATTGCAATCCCGAACAGTAGGATCCAATGCCAGGGCTTGCGTCCCTCTTTGCCCGATGTTTTAAAGAGGGATGGAAATGTGCCACAAATAAACCCGATGAACAACCAGATAAATTGCGCCGCATAGTGGGTAAATGCAAAATCCACTACGGCTGAAAATCCAATTACTCCTAATATGCCGCCGATACCTATGGGAAGAAAGTAAAGGATATTTTTTAAAAAATTGTGGCGGATATTTGCCAAAAAACGAAGCAGGGGTTCGTATATTCCGAAGACCACCATTAATACGCCCCCCGAAATTCCAGGAACGATGGCACCAATCCCGACCAGAACGCCTTTTACCAGGCGGATGAACCAGGCAAGAACTGCATTCGCGGCACTCGGTTTTGTTATTTCAGGAATATTTTGCGTTTTCTCTTTCAACTCTTCCATCAGGTTTTTCCTTTAAGAACAATAAATTTCTTTTAGTTTTGATGGCTCAGATTATATCGAACGAATCGGCTTACCATCGATGTTCCGAATTTAAGGTCGCTCTATTATAACTTTATCAATAGTTCTGTGGGTATTGGCTGATATTTGATCGTTTTTAAACAATCAGGTGTTTGGGAAATAAACTCATTCAACAAGAAGGATGTTTTACGCGAGGGATGAGTAATGCAACACCAAGAAACCACAGGATGGTACAAATGAAAACGCTCCATTCAACCACCGCCAGCAATCGAAAAGGCGTGGTTCTGTTAGTGTTCCCAGGCTTGTCGACGCTGATAGTGGATCGATCTTTGTAGTGGCAAGGATCAAGAAGGAACCAAACGCCAGGAGGGCTGGAATGCTCACCAGGCTTGCGGTTTTGGAAATCTGGATTTCATCCCTGGGTTGCACCGGGAAGGCAAGAGCAAACAGGGTCACGGTCGCCAGTCCACCCCTAAAAAACCACATAGCCACAAAGGTATGTTGAGGAAGATGATTCATTGGAAAAACTCCCACCAACGCACAGAAGATCGCAGTGACCAAGCCGGATGCCATAGCAATTTTTGTCCAGACACCTCGGATAAGAAGCCCCAGCCCAACAATAAAGAAAATGAACAAAATTCCTGTAACGATTAAGGATGCATTGAACAACCACGCCAGGGATGAATGTCCTTCCCAGCCCAATTCGGAGATGAAATGGTTAAGAGGTGAGTAACGGTACCCCGCCGGTGTTCTAAAAAAGAAACCCGTGATGAGGGAAGCAATGGTGATGATGGCAGTGCCGACAATCCCAAGCCAGCGGAAGTGACGGACAAAAATTTTCATCCGCTCATTGTACAGATTTCCTTAAATAGGGCAAGGCTAAAAGGAAGAAATGTCTGGAAAATCTTCTTCACTCGGAAGGCATGGTCCATCTTTCCATTTCACCCTGGAAGCCGATGGCGTTGGGGATATTGGAAAGAATTGTTGGAAGATTCATCTCTGGAGTGGTGAATTTGTAATGGATTGGAAATAAATATCTGGCGCCGATATCATTTTCCAGTATCCGGATGTCTGATTGATAGTACATGAAAAAGTGTGGAATGAACGCAAAATCCAGGGGTATCTCCACCAGGTAAAGGGTAAAATTTCCTGGAGATTTGAGATATCCCCTGTATGAAATAAAGTGATTCCGCCCATCGTAACAAGATAGCCATTATTGAAAGTTTCTTCGATCCCCGCGGGCACCTAGCCATGAGAAAGATACATGGCTTTAATTTGAATGCCATTGACTTCGGTTTCCACCGGAATATTGTCTCTTGGATCCAGAGCTTGAATTCTGTTATTGAAACCACGAATTTGACTCACGGCTTGACTCGTCGAAATGAAAATGGTTGATGGACTGTTCTCCAGGAATTGGCTTACCCTCTCTGCACTGAAATGATCGGAGTGATCATGTGAGGCAAGCACAAGGTCAATGTTATCAAAAGGTGGTTTGGCGTTTAGTAGAGTATCCAGCTCATATTCTGGGAGCGAATAATTTCCGAATTCCCCAAAGAACGCATCGATGAGCACCTTCTTTCCACCTGTCTCAATCATGAAACCTGAATTTCCCACATAAGTTACTCGGGTATAAGTTGAAAGGTCTTCATTGCGTCGGCTGTAAGGGATTTTTTGCTCTACACAAATCTCGGGCGATTCGCAGACTTTGACCTGTAATTCATCATTACCGTGCCACTGGCCATCCATCTCTGTAATCGAGAGGATGCCGTTTTCGACATTTGCTTTCAGATGATTTCCCTGGGTAAGCGTCCAGGTCATCTGATCGGGGGAAAAGCGTCGATAAAGTAAATACCCATATAAATTGAGAGGAAGGAATATTTCATCCCGAAGTGCAATTTGCTCGGGGATCATAATGGCTTGAAGCGAGTAAGGATTTGCGGTTTTTGTAATGACAGGAATGGGAGGAGGAGAAGTGGGAGTAGGGGGTAGTTCTATCTTGGAGGAAAGGCAGGCAGATAGTAAAAAACAGCTAAGTAGAAATACGAGAAACCTAGTTTTCATATGACCTTTCTTGTAAAGATTCGTTTGTACAAATTGCCCATGAAGTTCATTTTAGAAAATATGCCCATAAAAATCATGCTACTGAAGTGTGGTTTTAAGGGCATATAAAGAGGGATATCTGTATCTCGTAAATAGGCTATAACCATGTTATCAACCCAGTGATGAAATTCATTTTTCAAATTCCCCTGGGAATAAATATGAACATAGTACTCCTTTTTATGATTAACTAATATAAAAATCGCTGACAATGGTCGACATGAAACATTTCCTTTATGGAAAATCCCTTTTGCTATAATGATTGTAAAATAATAATTATCGAATACGAGTCTAGTTTAGATAAAGACGGAAGGTAACATATGGCAATCACTAAAGCCGAAGTACGTAATGGGGTTTATTACGATTCTGCCAAGTTAATGCAGCTGCAGCGCTCTCTGGCAAGTTTACCTGGTGTAGAGGATGCCGGAGTAATCATGGGCACCGAAGCTAATAAGGAACTTCTGTCGCACATCAATATGGTGACTGCAGAAGTAAAATCCGCAAAACCGGATGACTTGGTGATCGTGGTGAAAGCCAAGGATGCCAAGATAGCTGAAGAAGCGATAAAAAGAGTTGACGAATTACTCAACCAGCGCAAGGGTGGCATGGAACAGGAATACTTGCCGCACTCTCTCGAACAAGCCGCAAAAGCCCTGCCAAATGCCAGTTGGGTATTAATTTCGGTAGCAGGTCGTTATGCAGCCGGGGTAGCACGCGAGGCATTAAGCTTGAATAAACATGTCTTTCTGTTTAGCGATAACGTGACCGTTGAAGACGAGATTGCCCTTAAACAGCAAGCCACTCGACAGGGATTGGTGGTCATGGGTGCCGATTGTGGCACCGCCATGATTGGTGGAATTGGGCTGGGGTTTGCCAACAAAGTGCGTAATGGTCCCATCGGTGTGGTTGCAGCGGCCGGCACAGGTCTGCAGCAAGTGACTTCCCGAATCCACCAATTGGGAAGCGGCATAACCTTTGGGATTGGAACGGGTGGGCGCGATCTTTCAGAGAAGGTGGGTGCCCTGACCTTCAGGCAGGGGATTGATGTGTTAAGCCGGGACCCCGATACCAAAGTGATCGTCCTTGTTTCCAAGCCCCCGGCTCCCCGCGTGGCAGAGGACATGATTCGAATCGCACGGAAAGCAGGCAAACCAGTGGTGATTAATTTTATTGCCCGGGCATTGACTGCACTTCAAATGGATAACCTTTTCTTTGCCACCGGATTGGATGACGCTGCCCGCTTGGCAGTGGAGTTGGCAAACCATCCGCCCAAATGGGAAGGGGATCGGGATCTGCACTTGGAACGTTTTGCCAGTGGACAGAAGTTTCTTCGAGGATTATTCTCTGGAGGAACGTTGGCTTACGAAGCTCAACACATTCTGGAAGGCTATCTTCCCAAGGTGTGGGCAAACGCACCCATTCATAAGGAATTCAAACTGCCTAACTCGAACGTCAGTCAGGAACATAGTATCGTGGATCTTGGCGAAGATGAATTCACTGTTGGACGTCTGCATCCCATGATGGATAACGAGCTGCGCATCCGGCGGCTTTACGAAGAAGCCAACGATCCTTCCGTTGCCGTCATTATGATCGATGTAGTGATTGGCTATGGTTCTCACCCCAACCCGGCTTGCGAGCTGGCCCCCGCCATTGCCAAAGCCAAAGCAGATGCAAAAAAGGCAGGACGTTATCTGGAAGTTGTCGCCGTGGTCACAGGCACCGATGAGGATCCACAAGATCTCAACTTGCAGATCACACAGTTGAAGGATGCCGGCGCCTGGGTGGATACCAGTAATGAAGTAGTTGTGCGTTATGCCGGGCGGTTACTTCGTGCTCTTGGGGAAGCAACCATGAAACCCGACACAGTGGAAGGCAAGCCTGTCGATCTTGACGTTCTTAAAAAACCACTATCTGCAATCAATGTAGGATTGGAGTCGTTTGCTACCAACTTGGTGGCTCAAGATGTCCCGACAGTGCATGTCGACTGGCGCCCACCAGCCGGCGGAAATGAACAGTTAATGTCCATCCTTGAAAAAATGAAAAACAAATCTTCTTGAAGTGTTGAAAAAATAGAGACGGAGGAGTCATATGGTCGATATCGATAAAGCCAATGCTCAGGTAGTGGATAAATTCATGGAAGCCCGACCCATAGTGATGGGGATTGGAAAAGCATTGGATACATTGCCCGGTATGCGTGAGAACCTGTTGCTTCACGCCGGTCCTCCCATCACCTGGGATAGAATGGCTGGTCCAATGCGGGGAGCGATGATAGGAGCCTTGCTCTTCGAAGGCAGGGCGAAGAGCGCTGATGAAGCTGAAAAACTTCTCAAGGCAGGTAAATTCGATTTCGAACCCTGCCACCATCATGCCGCAGTTGGACCAATGGCGGGAGTGATCTCTCCTTCTATGTCTTGTTTTATCATCGAGAACAAAACCCACGGAAATAAAGCCTATTCCAACCTAAATGAAGGGCGAGGCAAGGTACTTCGCATGGGAGCCTACAGCAAGGATGTGCTGGAAAAGCTGACTTGGATGAACCAGGTACTGGGTCCCACACTCAAAGCGGCACTCGAGGCGATCGAAGGCGTGGATATCCGTAGCTTGCTGGGCAAAGCACTTCACATGGGCGACGACGGTCACAACCGGTTGGATGCGGCCTCGCTGATTTTTACCAATCTTTTGGCTCCCTATATTGCAAAACTTGCCAAGGATACCCAGACCGCTTTTGAGGTGATTAAGTTTCTGGGAGAGAATCCTCTTACCGTGCTCAACCCTGTCATGGCCGCCTGTAAAGCCATGACCGATGCGGGCGCCAATATAGATGGCAGCACCATCGTTACTGTCATGGCACGAAACGGGACCGATTTTGGGATCCGTGTTAGCGGACTGGGTGATCGCTGGTTTACCGGCCCCGCAGGACATGTCAAGGCTTTATATTTCCCGGGCTTCACCGATAAGGACGCCAACCCTGATATCGGCGATAGCACCATCACGGAAACAGCCGGCATCGGCGGCTTTGCCATGGCAGCTGCACCTGCCATTGTCACTTTCGTAAGTGGGACCCCGAAGGACGCCATCAACACCACCCTGGATATGTATGAGATCACCTTCGCTGAGCACAAATATTTCACGATCCCCTATCTTGATTTTCGAGGAACTCCGACCGGGATTGACATACGTAAAGTGGTCGAAAAGAATATCCTGCCTAGAGTGAATACCGGTGTAGCTCATAAAGAACCTGGAGTTGGTCAGGTGGGCGCTGGAGTGGTTTCACCTCCTGCGAATATATTCGAAGATGCACTGGTGGCTTTTGCAGAAAAATATGGATTTTAATTAACGCTTGCGAACCTTTGTGATTTAAACCACAACCAAAAATGTCCGAAGGATTATATCCCCGGATATTTTTATGTTCAGAATTTAAGAAAATTATTTTGGGTAACTTTAATATAAATACGCGCGGATCTGGTCGAGAGGGATGGCTTGTTTCTCCCCGGGCAAGAAGACTATCCCCTCATCCCAGCAGTAGTACATTTTCATCCACCTACCAATGGCTGCTTCAGCCTGTTTCTTGGCAGCTTGATCTGCATCCTGGCGCTGCTTGAATTTCTTCATGATAAATTTCCGGCCAATAAAATAGGCAGCGTAAAACAGGGCAATGAAACCCAGTGCGATAAAGAAAGCACCTCTCTGGGAGATATAAATTTTATAAAGCAAAAAAATCGCGAGCAGCGAAAAAAAGATCACGGCGAGATCTGGATTCACCTGGCGGATGACGACAGTTTGTCCGGACGGTGGATTGAACTGTTTTAGAAACGTGACCTCATCATAAGATTTTTTGCTATTGGAAGGTTTATCTGCCGGCCATCTCAGCACATGGGGGATTAGTAAATCTTCAGTCAGTGGTTTTGCTGAAAGGTTTTCTAGGTAGATGTGGTTTACTTTGGCTACCGTATCCGTTTTACCACATTGAGGGCAAGCAGGACTCTTCGAGGTCATTGGATTTACCTATCGAATGCTGAAATTCAGCAGGAAAACACCAGCCACAATTCCCACCCACCAGAAAGAACGGATGTTTACAGGCACCCAGGAAAATGCAGCCATGCCCGCGCCAACCAGGAGAACGGCTATACCCGCGATTAACAAGGGCCAACTGAAAATACGAAAACCCATTTGCTCATTAATAGGAGCGCGCGCGGCAGCTTGCAACGCTTTATTTCCTTTTTGTTTTTGACTTTGTTCCTGGAGTAGCTTATAGCGCTTCGTGCGCTGGCGTTGCAGAACAATCAAACGAAAATAAAAGAGCAATACTGCAACAATTGCGATAATCGTTCCATAATCGATTCTCATTGAACTTCTCTCTTTACTTGAAATGAGAAACCTAATAAATAGCTCGGGGTTGATTATTATGATGGATACTAAGATTTGTGTCAAGCTAGCCCGGTTTCGATGAATTGCTTGAGAGAACTGCTTGAAATTAGACAAGCCATATGCTAGACTATCTATCGTACGTTCAAATCAATAAATTAGCCCGTTCCAAAAATACTGAAACTCCCCGAAAGAGGTGCTTCCAGGTAGATGTTTATGCATCATATTGGTTTGGGCAGTGACAAATTTTATTTAATTCTGATTGCACAAAACTTCACACTAAAGATGCGGAGTATTGGAGCTGGGTTATCCAATACTCTTTTTATTTGTATAGACATTATCAAGCCAACGAAACGGTAATTTTTTCCTGCAGCGAATCTGCTAGAAAAGGAGGAGGAAATCCAGGAATCCATTGACTAACTCGATGTCGGTTTACGAAGAAAAGAACTTTTTTTCAATTCAAATCAAAGGAGAGAAAAGATGGCAGAAAAGCAAGTAGTAGAAAAACCAGCAGAGAAGAAAGTAGTAGAAAAACCAGCGAAGAAAGAATTGGTTGGCTATTTGCCAAGAGACGTTCCGCCTTTTGGTGCCATGCTCAGCCTGGGTCTTCAGCAAGTACTGACCATGTTCCCGGCCACAGTTTTGGTTGCCATTTTGACCAAGTTTGATGTTGGCGTAACCCTGTTCGCCAGCGGTATCGGCACCATCGTTGCCTTGTTCGTGTCCGGTAGGCGTATCCCCATGTACTACGGTTCAAGCTTCAGCTATATCGCGGTCATCATCACCGTTATGAACCTGTATGCTAAGGACTGCTTTACTAGCGCGACCACTTTCTATTGCCCGGCGGGAGTTCGGATTGTCCAGGTGGGTATCCTGGGGACGGCCGTGGTGGAGATCCTGATCGGCTTGCTGATCATGCGCGTGGGCAAGGAAGCCCTCGACAAGGTCCTGCCTCCGGTCATCACCGGCTCGATCGCCATTGTCATTGGTATTGCCCTTGCTGGAACCGCCTTGGGCGAAGCCAGCGCCAACTGGCTCGTGGCTTTGATCACCCTGGTCTTCACGATTGCCTTCTCCGTCTATCTGCAAGGGAAGGGGCTCGTGGGCATGTTGCCAATTTTGTTTGGAGCCATCCTCGGGTGGTTGGTCTCATTGCCCTTCGGTCTGATCAATTTTGGTCTGGTCAAAGAAGCTGCCTGGTTGAGAATTCCCGCAATCACCTTCCCGGCATTTGCTGATCCGCATGCTTGGGCGGCAGTGCTCAGTATTGCCCTGATCGCCATCGCAACCGTACCGGAAAGCACCGCTCACTTATACCAGATGAGCCTGTACATCGATGCTTTAGCGCTTGAAGTTGGAAAACCAGCGATTGAAATCAAGCGCTTGATCGGTCTCAATCTTGTGGCAGATGGTTCTGATGATGTAGTTGTTGGTTTGTTGGGTGGCTGTGCAGGCACCAACTATGGTGAGAACAACTCGCTAATGGCCATCACCCGTAACTATTCCGTAGCGGTTCTCATGACCGCGGGCGTCATCGCCATTTTACTCGGCTTCGTTGGCAAGCTT
>JBGQAS010000308.1:0-3171 GCA_041494435.1 Anaerolineaceae bacterium
CGAGCAGTGTCGAAGCCAATCTTGAGCTTTTTGCCAAAGTGGCAGATCGGTTTTCCTTCGATGTCATTATGGTTCCCTGCTGGCTTGGCCTGATGCTCACCGGGGTTGCCGAGTTGGGCGTCGAATTTGAGATCGAAGAGGACAGGGTACCTTATGCTTCCTCTTACCCCATTAAGGGGATGGAGGATGTGAAAAGGATCAAGCCCTTTACGGAGGCAACCGGTTATTTCAAGATGACCCTGGATATCTACCGCGAAGCCCAGCGCCGGTTTCCAAACACGATGATCACTTTCCCGAACGACGGCCCCTGGGACCTCGCCATGTTATTGCGAGGTGATAAACAGCTTCCCTTGGATTTTCGTCTCTACAAGGATTACACCGAAACCCAGGACCCCCAGCGCAAGGAAAAAATCAAGAAGTATGGCGATCCGGATTTGTGGCCCGCGATCATGGAGCTCACCACCCAGATCTCCATCCAGATCTTCAAGCTGGCTGAACAGCACGGCATCAGCCTGATGGGCGCAAATATGGTGGACCAGTTCGCCACGGAACCAGTGCTCGGCATCGATGACTTCATCAAGTATGTACTGCCCTACTCAGAAAAAGCCCGAGCGGCTCTCGGTGGCAAAGTCAGCTTGGGTTACATGGTCACATCGCCGCAGGAACTGGAGGACTCACTGACCCTCCCCGTTCTGGGCAAATCCCTGGGGATGATGGGTTTCACCAATTACATCTTCCCCACCACTCCCGAGGGTCTAACTCTGCCCGAGTACGATCAGCCCATGCTGGATCTGGCAAAGAAGAAGAACCGGTCATACATGTATCTGATCCATGCCAAGTTCATCCGCGATGCTACAATCCAGCAAATTGATGCTGCTGTTAAACGGATCTGCGATATGGCATTAAAGACGAAGGTCAGGATAATGATCAGTGTCGGGGCGATTGGCCCTGGTACCGATTTGCAGAAGATCGATGCTCTTCTGGATTCCGTTCACAAGTATGGGAGGTACTCGAAATGACCAAGGAGATCTCAAACGCAGTTCTGGACGGGAATGTTTACGACATAGCCGAAATCCTAGAGAAACAACTGGCTGCTGGCGAGGCGCCTATGGCATGCCTCGATGCGATGACGGTTGGGCTGGATGAAACCGGCAAGCTCTTTGAGCGTGGCGAGTATTTCTTGCCCGAGCTGATGATGGCTGCCACTACTTTTAAAGCCGGTATGGAAGTATTGGCTCCGCATATGAAGGGGGAAGCTCGCAAGTATAAAGGTACAGTTGTTCTGGGTACCGTGCACGGAGACGTCCACGATATTGGCAAGAACCTTGTTGGCTATATGTTGGAATGCAACGGTTTCAATGTGATCGACCTCGGCACGAATGTACCCGCGGAACGTTTTGTCGAAGCCGTCAAGAAGAATTCCGCAGATGTGGTGGCCATATCCGCCCTCTTGACGACCACCATGTTGGACATGTCCGCAGTAGTGAAAGCTCTGGAAGATGCCGGGCTGAGAAAAAAGGTAAAGGTGATTATCGGCGGAGCCCCCGTCTCCAAGAAGTTCGCAGCAGATATCTATGCGGATGCGTATGCTGCCAGTGCGCCCCAGGGCGTGGATGTCGTCAAGGGATGGTTGGCTGAGAAAGTCAAATAGAGCATAAAAAGTTGGATTGATCCACTTCAATTACATTCAGTTTGTATGGCGGGCTATATGCCCGCCATTTTCTTCATATATTCTACCTAGAAAACCCTTGACTTGGAGTCAACTCCAAGTGTTACACTATTTCTTAAAGGTGAACTTATGAAGATAATGGATGTAAGTGAAAACTATGGTATTTCATCGGATACGCTGCGCTACTATGAACATATTGGACTTATCCCGCCGGTAAATCGAAATGAAAGTGGCATCAGGGATTACAACGACCTCGATCTGAGGCGGGTTGAATTCATAAAATGCATGCGGAGCGCTGGGCTTCCCATTGATGTGTTGATTGAGTATGTCGGTCTGGTTCAGCAGGGTGACCAGACCATTGAAGCCCGGAAAGAGATCTTGAAAGAGCAGCGGGATCAGCTTGTAGCCCGGATGAAGGAAATGCAAAAAACCCTGGACCTGTTGGACCACAAAATTGAAGTGTATGAAAATGCTGTTTTGAAAAAAGAGAAGGAAATTATTTAGATAAAAGTCAATTTCAAGAAACAATTCGCTATATTGAAAGGCAGGGATTAGAAAATGCAAAAGCGTCAACTCGGAAAAAGTGGTTTGGAAGTTTCGGCTCTCGGGCTCGGCTGCATGAGAATGAGCTTTGGCGACAGACCGACTGATAAGCAGGAGATGATCTCTTTTCTGCACTCAGCTGTTGACCGTGGCATCACCTTCTTCGATACGGCTGAAGTCTATGGTCCATTCATGAACGAAGAACTCGTCGGCGAAGCCCTCGCTCCCTTCCGTGGGCAGATCGTGATCGCCACCAAATTCGGACACAACATTGATATCACTAAGAGCCCGAATTTTATGGTCGGCCTGGACAGTCGGCCGGAGCACGTCAAGCAGGTTGCCGAGGCCTCGCTCAAGCGTCTCAGGGTTGACACCATCGATCTGTTCTATCAGCACCGGGTTGACCCGGACGTACCCATCGAGGATGTGGCAGGCGCAGTCAAGGACCTGATCCAAGCTGGCAAGGTGAAGCACTTCGGCCTTTCTGAAGCAGGCGCGCATACCATTCGACGAGCACACGCAGTCCAGCCGGTCACCGCGGTTCAGAGCGAATACTCGATGTGGTGGAGAGAGCCTGAAGCGCAAGTGCTGCCTGCATGCGAGGAACTCGGGATCGGCTTCGTGCCGTTCAGCCCACTGGGCAGGGGCTTCCTCACGGGCAAGATCGACGAAAACACCACCTTCGCCACCGCTGATCTCCGCAGCCGCAGCCCTCGCTACACGCCGGAGGCGCGTAAAGCAAACCGGGTTGTAATTGATCTGCTTAACAGGATTGGAGAACAAAAGGGAGCGACACCGGCTCAGATCGCGCTCGCCTGGCTGCTTGCCCAGAAGCCGTGGATTGTTCCCATCCCGGGCAGCCGGAAGCTCGAGCGCCTGGATGAGAACATCGGAGCGGTCACCCTTGAATTTACCCCAGACGAACTTCGTGAGATCGATGGCGCTCTCTCGAAGATCAC
>JBGQAS010000138.1:0-5715 GCA_041494435.1 Anaerolineaceae bacterium
ACTTCGACTAATGTATGCGAACTGGAAAAATCTATTGAGGATAAACTCCAGGGTTCTCTTGGGTTTGAAGTGGCGACATTTTTGCGGACTTATGCAGAACTGAATGACATCGCCAGGTTCCAACCGTTTTCTGAATCCGCAATGAAAACCGCGGTATCGGTCAACGTAGCGTTTCTGAAAGAACCACTGGATACTTCGGATTCTAAAAAAGTATTAGCACTAGATACCCCCACTGATGAATTCCTTGTGCACGGTCAGGAGGTTTATTGGTTGGTACGTACCAGGCAGAGTGAATCCAGTTTTTCCAATGCAGTGCTGGAAAAAACACTGGGAAAAAAATCCACCATCCGTGGAATTGAAACAATTAAAAAGATGGTTGGGGAATCATGAGTAGAATGTGGGTAAATGCATCAATACCTGAGTTCGTATAGAATTGGTAAAGATCTTCCACTGAAAATATCAGGAGATAAATAATGAAAATATCCCGCAGCTTTCCCACCATTACCAGTATTTTGGTTGTTTTCTCTTACACTACATTCACCTCGCTAGCTTTACTCAACTATCCATTGCCATACTCTCCCATTAAGAATTGGCTTAGTGACTTAGGAAATATCAAGGTAAGCCCTTTTGGAGGTCTATATTACAACCTTGGTATTATGGTTTCAGCGTCCCTTCTAATACTTTTTTACCTAAGCCTTTTCATATGGAGAATGGAGAATAGAAAGATTCAAAATATCATGGTGTTATTGACCCAAATATTTGGGGTCGCTGGTTCCATCGCTATGATAATGAGCGCAATCTATCCCATCAACAATCCCGCTCCCCATAGTTTTTGGTCAGCAGCATTAAATATTGGCATCGCTACATCTTTTGTATTCTCCGTAGCTGCACTGAGGTATTATCCACAAATACCAAAATGGGTTCTCGTGATTGGAGTTCTTATCGCAGCCTTAGTCATTGTGGTTTCGATTTTCTTCAATACCGTGCAGGTCCTCGAATGGGTGGTCATTCCTTTGTACTTGGGATTCTTAATCGTTTTAGGTTTGCATACACTCCAATTGTTTTCGATTGCTGGAGTTCAAGCAGAATCTTAATACAGTTTTTATCTGAAAACCCATGCCAGAATTGCCTGAATTGGAAGTTGTTTGCGAAGTATTACACCGCCGCCTGATCGGTCAGACGATCACCTCTGTCCAAGTACTGCAACCTGGTGGACCCATTGTGGTGCGCGACTTAACCCACGGGGGTTTTGAAAAGACACTAACAGGTGCTACTCTTGCCGATGTTAAACGGCGTGGAAAATTCCTGATCTTTTCTTTCAAATCCCCTTCACCTGAATTCTTTCTGGTTCTCAATCCGAAGTTGGCTGGGCGTTTGCAATTGAGCACTCCCTCTGAAAAGAAAATGCCCAAAACCCATGTCCTGATCACACTAGGGAATAGCACGCAATTGAGATATGTGGATCAGAAGCGAATGGGACAGCTCTATCTCAGCCGTGATCTGAACACGATTCCTGATTATCTCCGGATGGGACCTGAACCGCTGGATATTTCCCTGGAAGAATTCAAGGCAAGGTTGAAGCCCTTTCTGGGAGAGATCAAAGGTGTTCTGACCCGCGGAGACTTTGTGGCAGGGATTGGCAATGCGTATGCCGATGAGATCCTCTGGGAAGCAAAGCTTTATCCTTACATCAAGCGTTCGAAATTAACCCCTGAGGAAATCGAACGGCTTTATTCTGCCATGCGGACTACCTTGCTCAATTCCATCGAGAAAGTCCGTGAGGAAATGGGTGAAAACATTCACCTGAAACCGCGCGAGTTCATGGCAGTCCACATGAAAACGGGTCAGCCCTGCCCGCGTTGTGGTACCCCCATCTCGCTGGTGGGAGCCAATCAACGCATCACGAACTTCTGCCGTACATGCCAGCCTGGCGGATTAACCAAGGGGATGAGTCCAAGCAAACTGAAATAGTTTTGTCTGGAAGGTCTTCTCAAATTTCTTATATCCTTCTGACTCCCCAATCTTATACTGTCACTATCGAGAGGAATTGTTTTGAGGAGAAAATAATCCATGTACAAAAAATGGTCAACTTATATGTTATTCATCGGCCTCATAATACTGGTTGCAGGTTGCACCTTGATACCAACTTCCACCCACTCTATAATCGAAACGCCTTTTCAAAACTCCTCCCCAATATCACTTACACAACCCTCCGCCACTCTCCCTCCATCCCCAGTCCCTCCTACCAATATAGCTACATCCGCTTCTACTAGCGTGACCACTTTCCCTAACCCAAGTCTCTATACTTGGATACCCGTGGTGACTGGTCTCAGCCGGCCCATTGGAATAACCAATGCCGGGGATGGCAGTGGGATCTTGTATGTCATCGAAAAGGCAGGAGTGATCCGCATGATCCAGAACGGTCAACTGCTGCCCGATCCCTTCCTCGATATCAGCAACCTGGTGAAAAGCTCGGGCGGAGAGCAAGGGTTGCTTGGGATTGCTTTTCACCCCAATTATTCCCAAAACGGTTTCAACTATGTCGATTACACCGATCTCAATGGGAATACCGTGATTGCCCGTTTTTCCAAATCTCTCACGACAACATCCGAAATTCCATCGACAGTTGCAACTAGCCAGGTAATCTTGCTGCAAATCCATCAGCCTTACGCCAACCACAACGGCGGACAGCTGGCCTTCGGCCCTGATGGATACCTGTATATTGGCATGGGGGATGGTGGCAGCGAAGGCGATCCGCACGCCTACGGACAATCGGTGCAAACCCTGCTCGCCAAGATTTTGCGCATTGACGTCGATCATGGCAGCCCGTATGCCATCCCAGCGGGTAATCCGTATGCCAATGGGGGAGGATTGCCTGAGATTTGGGCTCTCGGATTGCGCAATCCCTGGCGTTTCAGCTTCGATTCCAGAACTGGGGATCTATACATCGGCGATGTAGGACAAGATCTGTGGGAAGAAATCGATTACCTTCCCGCCAGCTTCAACGCAGTTCCAGCCAATTTTGGATGGAGCATCCGCGAAGGACTGCATCCCTATAAGAACACCCCGAATGACACGGGCACACCTCTGATCGATCCCGTCTACGAGTACGGTCACGACCTGGGTTGCGCAGTCATCGGTGGATATGTATATAGGGGGAGTGCTTTGCCTGATTTCAACGGGGTCTATCTTTTAGGAGATAATTGCTCAGGCAGGGTGTGGGGATTGATCGGAACAGGAAACGACTCGTTCAAGGGCCAGGTCTTATTCCAAACCGGGTTGAACATCAGTTCCTTCGGCGTGGATGAAAACGGTGAGATCTACCTGGCTGACCTGGGTGGAGGGATTTATCAGCTAGAAAAGAAATAGGCACTCGATTATATTAAGAACCTTTGTAACTGCGAAAAGCAAATTCGGCCCGAATCCTGTCCACCCCCGAGCGAACCAGGATGCCGAGGATTTGCCCCCAACCCAATTGCCCGTGGGTTTGAGCCATGCGGATTCCCAGCAAAATATCGTTTGCTGGCAGTTTAGGCAATTCGGATTTTTCTTTTCGGACAAGGGTCAACGCTCCCGGTTTGCAGGTGGAGACGCAAAGCCCACAACCTATGCAACAGTTTAGGTCCAGCTGGGCTTTCCCATCAACGATAGTTAACGCGTCCATCTGGCAACGTTTCAGGCATACCTTGCAACCGGTGCAGCGGGAATCATCCAATCGTGCGAAGAAGTCGGTTGAGACTTCATTGGCGGGAATAGGACGCATTTTCAATCCGCGCAGCACCCCACAGCAACAGCCACAGCACATGCAAATATTGCCAGGATTTCGGGTGTTACCGGGTTGCAAAACCAACCCGGTTTTTTCAGCCAAAGCGATCAGGGCATCCGCTTCGGCACGAGTAATCAATCTTCCCCGTCCAGACTGGGCAAAGTATTCCGCAGCACCATCGAATGCCAGGCAGGTCTCGAGAGGCTTACCGCAGTCTTTATCCAGCAAGCGTTGCTCCTGGCGGCATATGCAATTGGCAACAGCAAATGATGTATGTGCATCCAATATTGCATTAAGTTGTTCGTAAGGCATGATACTGCTTTGCAAGGAAATACTTTTTTGGATGGGTATTACGCGCAATTGGGGAGCTTTGCCCCACAAACCTGTTTCCGCATAGGCAGGGAGATACTCTTCAAAAGATTCCACCAGGTCACGATTGAGATGGTCTACCTGCTCTTCCCAAAATCCAATTACAAAAGACTGTGCCATATAATGGGTTTTGCCGTGAATAGGAAAACTGCTAACCAGCCGCTTCTCCACCAGGCTATCCAAAACCAGGCAAGCGTCTGCCAGCGTCAGCTTAGAACGAAGAGCTACAACCTTAGCTGGTTCAGGCAACATGTTGATATGAGCCGCTACCCAGGCTTCTTCAGGTGTGAACAGTCGGTCCAGGATACGAAGTTCTGCACCTGAAGCAGTCCGTGCAAAACCTCCGGGTAGTTTCTCCAGATGATTGGCTAATAGTTCGTAAGGGGAATTTTCTTTCATTCGACTCTGCAGGTCTATTATATAGTAGTGAATCAGTTCTGAGTTGATGGGGTAATGACCGGAAAGGGTTTACCAGATTCCAGGAATGAGAGCTTTTCGATTCTTGGGATAATCCGGGAATTCTTTTTTATACCAGGTGTGATGGGAAAAAGCCCGAGGAGCGAGGTTGGCAAAAGTCCAGATGGCAAAGATGGCTCCCGGGATCGACCAGGTGGCAATCGCCCAACCCACCCACTCGACAATTTCACCAAAATAATTCGGGCAGGAGATCCAGCGGTACAGCCCTCCCTGGGGAATGTAATACGCCATATCGCCACGTTTTCGCAAAGACCTGAGCTTTTGGTCCGCCCAGCGGTTGATGACAAATCCCGCAATGAAAATCGCCACACCAATTATGAAGCGTGGATCAACAAGCCAGTTTTGGGCATAACCGCCCGAAAAGCTGAATAAGTACCGTCCGTTGAGATAAGCATTCCCGAGGTTGAAGAGGATAGCCATTGCCATCACTGCTACGGGCATCTGCTTGCGTCCATTCCGGAGGGTGAAGGGGTAAATGAAAGAGCGATGGATATAATGAGCTTCCCACAATAGAAAAAAAAGGATCAGGACAATATTCCTGGGTGCGGAGCCAATAAAAAATAGCACAGCAAACAGGATCGCGCTGGGGGATTCCATGATCATCCAACCCAAATGATTCGATAAGGCAATTCCCCAACTCTTTTGAAAATATCTACCATAAGGCGCTTTCACGAAAAACAGGGAAATAAAAACAATCAAAGAAGCCATAAAATAGATTAAGAGAATGAGGGTGAAAATGGATTGTTCTGTCATCAATTATCCCGGCTTGAATTAGTTAATCCGCAAGTAATTCTTCTCGATGAACCAATGCAACGTGTCCGCCAGGGTCTCTGTGGTGGGCCTGGGTTGGTACCCCAATTCCTGGGTGGCCCGAACATGGCTGATGACATGGTTGCTGTTCAATGTACGTAACGAAACCCGGGTATAGACTGGTTCCGAATGCTGAATTTTGGCTGCCCACTCCATGAATGGCGTAAAAGGATAAGCGGCGATACGGGGAAAAACGATCCGGGTGGTGCGTTTGCAACCCAGGTCGCAAAGCATTTGAGCCATTTCTTTGATGGAATGCCAGTGACCGGATAGGATGTAGCTCCGACCGCAGG
>JBGQAS010000289.1:0-3437 GCA_041494435.1 Anaerolineaceae bacterium
CTCGATAACGGCGAACAGGAACAGGCGCGCTCTCCGCTCGTGCGGCCTTTTGCGCTGCTTGTGATACACCCTTAATTTTCCTGACAGGTTTCTTGATTATTGACTCTGGCATTTTGTGCTTATTCCTTATTGACCCCTTTCGATAATAAAGATAAATTATCAGGTATTGGAATATCCCGATTTTTCTCGATACTTAATATGTATAGTTGATTATTGTTAATATAACGTTTGTTGATTTTCCCCAGAATTATTATTGATCTAAAATTTTTTAGAAAATCAATTCCAATTCGATCTCATCTCGAAGTGGGATACCGTTGGAAGCGATCAGGGGGATGGAGGGCTTGAGTTTGCGGGATAACTCGAGTGCATTGGGATGGACTGCCACAAGGTGAAAGCCACGCTTTTGGTAGAAAGCCAGGGCATCCACGCTGTCATTCGTGGTGATGAGCCAAAGACGGGTGCATTGTGCCTTTTTGGCTGCGTCGACTACGGCAGAAACCAATGCCGTGCCAACCCCCTTGCCGGTAGGTTCCGCATTGAGGGTGACTAGTTCACAGTTGGGTGGGTTTAGTGCATAGGTTGTCAGCCCGAGGATGGCCCCCTTTTCATCTTTAACGATAAATCCGGGAAGCTGGTCGGGGTGGTAGATCACCCCATGGGCAACGACGAATTCATCCGCCCATTGTTCACGAGTGAACAGACGAATCTGCAGGGAATCGGAAGCAGTGGTCGGACGGATCTGGATATCGGGTCCCATATTTCCTTGTTCACATTTCCACGGGTTACTACTTCTTGCGAACATCCCCGTCTTTATCCTGGACGAAATAATATGTTTTCATAATCTCGTCTTTCGGTTCCAGGTGAATTTTATACCCCTTGGTCTTTGTAACCAGCAGCGTATACCAGGCATTCCCGATGGTACCCGAAAAATTGACGAACCTTAGGTTCCCGGATAGCTTGTACTTGAGATGAGTGGTTTTCTTTCCCAAACGGATGCTTGTGGTGGAAACGGATTGAAAGACCTGGTAATGATAATTTACGAAGTCGATGAATTCCAAATCCTTATACAGCCACCCTTTTCCATAACCTTCTTCGAATATTTGATATTTCTGCGCCATATAATTGTTTACAGACCCGACGTTTTTTAGACGAACATGAAGGCAAAAACTATTGTATCAAGTAATTAAATAGTGTTGGGATGGGGCGATCAGGAATTGTTAAAGATCAGGGTGACAAGAACGATCACTTGCGTTTTCGACCGATGATAATTCGTTGATAGATGGTAAGCATCAAGAGAATTGCACCGTAAAAAAGTACCGTATAGAACAGAAAATCCACCAGGAAACCTCCCAGAGTAATGCCCCCATTGATAACATCTATAGGAGTGATTTTTCCCCAACTGTTCGTGGGCGACCCGCCTCCCCAATTATCACAAATAAAAAGTACCGGAAAACCTGCCCCTAACATCCCTTTACAGACAGGATTTTCAGGGAACTGGTTTTTCACAGAGATGACCATTGCACAGACTGCCAGTATCATGCTGATCAAACCAATGATATAGTAGCGAACACCCCGGATGACATTTTGTTTATTTTTCATGGAGATAAACCTCCGGTTTTGAAAAAGCTATTGCTGATAGGAGAGATTACTATGAAGTATACGGTTCAAGCCTTTTGTGAGGTTGGAATGGAGCGATCAGGAATTGGTAAAGCTCAGAGTTAATAATTCAAGATGATTTCGAAATGAATATCCGGAGGATTTTCTATCAATTATTTCTTTCCCCAGGCTTGAATTAATTCGACGGGAAAATTCATATCGAGACTTAGGTATGTTGATGTCGCTGAAATTAATGTGGCATCCGAAATTGTAACAATTGAATCGTTGTAATCCTTAAAGATTCCCTTCAAAATTCCGGAAGGAATTATGAAAAAAACCGCAACTTTTCCTGGTTCTTCTTTTTTAATATCATCCAAAAATTTGTTAAGTGCTGCGTTTACCATCTTTACCTCCTTGGAATTCTATTTCCAATCTAATGCTGATAAGATACGTTATCATTTCTGAACTTGGTGTGACTTAAAGTATATAACTGAAGCTAGTTTACCCACCAAAAAAGGACTCGTCCATGCAGATCGATACCCAAAAGAGGCAGTGGTCACGACCTGGGAAGGATTCCCGGGGAAGATTCCCAGTACTATGGCTGGATCTGACAATTCTGTGGTCCGCTCAACCGCCCTGCCTTGAATGTGAGAGGTTCTCTGTTTCTTCCCAAGCAGTTTTTCCCCCACAGTTGCTGTCCATACCTCGCCATCACGATCAAACGTAATTGAATAAATCCTTTTTTCACGTGATAAAACCTGAGTTCCACATAGTTTGGCGAGGTCCGCGTATGCGGATTCAAAGTCTTTAGGATTTACAATTCCATATACAAAAAAGGCTGGAATGTTAGTCATCTTTTTCCTCCCCTTTTTACATAAACTTTAGTCTCAGTGAATATCAAACTTCAGATTACTATATTAGCTCACAGTAGGCTTCAAACCAGGCTGCATAAGTGGCTATTTTGGGGAGAATTTGTGCAAAAAATATACGCTGAGCTTAATATAGCGCAACTAATCTTTTGTGAAATTCCCCATATGGTAATTAAATAAATTGTGGGCGCGAGAGGGCGTGTTGAGTTTGCGAAATCCTTTGGTTTTTAAGGGAAACCTCCGAACCTTTGCGAAGCATCCCCTAAGTGGGGCAGGGGTTAGATTCTTAACCACATCCCTCTGATAAAAGAGTTAGATGTTTTTTGATCACCAGATGATATGATGAAAAAATATGAAACAAGTAATCAACTCCGAACGCATCCCCATCAAACTCTGGCTGGATGACATTGAATCCGGCACCCTCCAGCAGGCGAAGGATCTTGCCAACCTCTCCGTCTCGGAGAAATGGATTGCCATCATGCCCGATGCCCACGTAGGCTATGGCATGCCCATAGGTGGGGTACTGGCCACCAGGGACGTTGTGGTGCCGAACGCGGTGGGCGTGGATATTGGATGCGGCATGATTGCCGCTCAGACTTCGCTCGTCGAAGACCTGCCAGTTGAATCCATTAAGGATATCCTCCATCTCGCCCGATCGGTCATTCCCGTGGGTTTTGCACACCAAAAAGAACCTCAGAGATGGGATGGTTTCAACCATGCTCCCGATGTCCCCATCATCCAGCGGGAGCTGGACTCAGCTCGGCGGCAGTTGGGAACCCTGGGTGGCGGCAACCATTTCCTCGAAATCCAAAGGGGCGATGATGGTTTCATTTGGCTCATGGTACATTCCGGTTCGCGCAATTTTGGTCTTCAGGTGGCGGAGGAATACCATCGGCAAGCCAGGGAATTTTGCAGGAAACATGGCCTGGCTCTCCCCACCGATGACCTCGCCTATTTGCCCTTGGATTCCGC
>JBGQAS010000072.1:0-7549 GCA_041494435.1 Anaerolineaceae bacterium
ATTTGCTGCCCGGCGTATTGGCTGAGATCTAGAGTTTGCAAGATCCATCCTCCACTGGTTCCTGTATAACCACAACCGAACAGGTTTTGGCTCTCTGTACAGGAATCCGGTGCCAGGATATCCCATTGGGATCCGTCCTTCGATACCGAGACATATACATAGTCATACTGATCTTCCAGGTCATACCACGTCCAAAAATTCATAGTGATTTTCCCACTAACCTGGCTTAAATCGAAATGGTGGGTTAACCTGGCATCGGAATCGTTCACCCTGTTCGACCAGAAGAAATGCGTCCCCGAGTGCGCAACTGTAGGAACCACGGAAACTGTGTTGTCACCTTGAAAATCTACTGTCAAATTCCCGCGGCATTTGATGTCGATGTAATCCACCCCATATTGATTCACACTCTCTTGAACCGGTGTGGAGAAGCAAGTGTCGATGGTTTTTGCCGGGTGCATCTGCCATGATTCGGTTGAGGAATGGTATCCGTACCTCCCATCCAATAGATCGGATTGATGGAGATAGTTCGCCACGCTCCAATCTGCAAAAACATCATCTGCAGTTATTACTCTACCCCGGATGGGATCGATACTGTTCAAATTTTGAAGAGTGTGATCGATTCCTTCCATCCCATTCGCTGGTTCTGCAACCAGGTTATGAATGGCATTTTCCCCAAAACGCTCATAAAAATATTTCATGAACAAATAAGCTGAACCATAATACGGATCCGTATCTGCCATATCCTCCGGCCAGTTGGTCATGGGGATATCAGGGTCGAGAGCGTAATAATAGTCAAACCCGCCTTCGTCAAATCCATTCAGAAAAACAGCCAGGTCAGACAACCCTTCATTGACCCATTCATCTTCATTTCTATCCTGGTACCACTGGATCATATGCTGGAATTCATGCGCCATGATCCCATAGGAGTAATCGGTCCCAAGGGGTTCTCCAGTCTGCATATAAAACATTTCATGAGTGTTCGAATAGGGATCCAGTTCTGGGGGCAATTCATCTGCCGTGGAGAAATAACCGGCTATATTTTCGCCTAAATTCTTTGCGTAAAGAACGTAAAGGTGAACGTCGTTGTCGATACCTGGAGTCCACTCGCTTCCGAAATATTTCCTGGTGGTTGGGTAGATGGCATTTTCAAACTCATCCGCCAGAGTTTTAAGGTCTCCCGAGTTATAGTAGGTGCCATTCTCAATCCAGAAGTACAAATGAGCTGCCTTATATCTTAAAGTTGCTTCCACCCTGAAATTTCCATTTTCGTCATCGTTTGATGCAAAAAAAGTTTCCTGATCTCCAATGTCATAAACGGTAGGAGAGTCGTTGTTGGGGAATGAGAGATGAGTGACACCTTTAAACCGCCAGGCAAGATCCTGACTGTTCCAACTGGGTACTATCGTATTGTTGAGAACCTGGAGGGTATCGCCAGCCTCTGGATTGCCTGGGTTCGAGATTGGAGATGGTTCTGAAGGCGAACCTTGCAGTGGTAAAAGTGTAGGATTAGGCGCACTGGATATCGGCGTGATATCCAGGGAGGGAAAGTCAAGAGAAAGATCTCTTAACTCTATGGATACAGACTGAGGAGTGATGGATACTCGTTGAAGAATGATGGCGGAAATCACTCCTGCTACTACACATAGACTAAAAAAGGCTACGAGACAGGCAGCGAGGCAGGATGAATGTTGCTTTTTCACCTTGAACCAGATTTCACTGAAGAAGTGAAAGCCAATGTACTTGCCGCAGTGACAAGACCAGTCGTTGCCCAAATATAGGGGAGAGCAAATGAATCAACACTAAACCCATCCAAGATCATGGCAACAAGCATGAAAATACCCGCCCAGCCAATGGTTCTCATCAAGCTATTTTCATTTTTTAATAGGTATCGAGCTGAAAGAAATATGACGAACAACCACCCAAGAAAAATCGCAAATCCAACAAGTCCTGTCTCGGCAAGTATCCTTACCCAAAGACTTTTGATATTGAATAACATACTGGATCGATATGCGATACTACGAACTTCCACCATACCCCAACTATAAGACGGTAAATTCGACGGCATATAGTATCCTGCCAACCCAACTCCAACGCCGACTACAGGATGACCATTAAATATATTCCATCCTGCCACCCAGTAAGCCACTCTCTCACCGAACTTTAGGTTATTGGCATAATCTAAAAAGGCATTCTGGTTCCGAAAATTGAAATTGAAGAGCGTTGCCATGCGTGAATCCAACTTGGTCAGTAGTATTGCAACCAAAACCACAATCAAAAGATAAATCAAGATCAAACTGACCGTGATCAAAGCCTTACGAAATCTAATTCGCTTGACTTGAACCTTCTCTGAATCCTTTTTCTTCGCTTGGAATTTCTCTTGCAACCAGTTCACAAATCGGCGATTGTAAATTACAAAAAGCATGGCTATGACCAGGAAGAAAGCCGCAATTCCAGCTCTGGACAAGGTCAACATCATAGTTATGATCCCGCCAACGAGCAGGATATTTTCAAAAGAAATTCCAAGTATTCTTTTAGGGTGAACAGTGCTTTTTTGAATAGTAGCTGCCAGCCAGAACGGCAGAAATAGCATATTGAGTTGATGAGCCAACCAGGATGGTTCCATGGTGAATCCCAGGGCTCGACCAGTGGTTAATGTCCCAGTGGCAAAAAACCTCTGGATGGATGTTACCCAGGAGGAATAGTCATGGAAAATATACCAATACCCCAATCGTAGTGCAGTCCAAGCCAGGATGGCAAATCCCGCCCAATTGATAATTTGAAGAGCTTTTTTGATTTGACTTGTCTTCTTTGGGAAACTTGCAATCACTAGGTAGGTAATCAATCCCAATACAAGTGTGACTATTCCTTTCAGCACATTTCGGAGAAAAGAAATATTCTTATATTCCGGCGTGATCACAAAAAAAGCCAACGCGGTGGAAACCAGGGCAGCAAGGCCGAAGACAAGGATGGGCACAGCCTGCATGGGTAATGTGCCCCTTTTCAACAGATAAGGGATCAGCCACAAAACCGCCAATATCAACACAAGTACGACTGACGGTGGTGCCACCATCGATCCAGCCAGGGAAGCTAGGAGAGTCAAGCCTGTAATCGGTATCAGGGCAAAAATCAGATACCAGTTCCAGTTGAGAATGCGGGAATAAAGGGACTGAAACCGATTCATATTATTTTTGGCGCATGCTTTTATTTAAAAGTGGGATTTGGGTGACCAGAATTCCTGTGATGAATCCAATCAACAGGCCTGATAAGACCATGAGGTTTCGGTTCCGGTAGGTGGGAGAAATAGGAATTATTGCTTTGTTGCCCAAAGCAAAGCTCATGGAGGGGATAATGGCGTGGGAATCTACTATTTCCCGGGCTAAAAGGGAGGAAATCTGATCAATGGCTTGCTGAATTTCCGTGATTCCCATATTTTGGCAGGTTGCCGATGAAGGAGCTGTGACACTCACTTCCTCGAAGCAAGCTTCCAGGTTATCGAGAGTTTCGGAAAAAGCTTCACCCTTCAAAGAATGCAATAAATCTTCGTTCAGAGTAGCTAACGCATTTTCACCCCAAATATTCGTGAGCGAAGCAGCAATATTCGGATCCCTCGAATCGATGCCAATGATTATTTCGTATCCTAGCCGATCGGAAAAACGCGAATTCTCAAAATTGGTGCTATCTATCTCGATCCCGCTATCTGCAGCCTGGGAAAGAACAGCACCTTTCACTGCGTCCGATAGTATAACGTCTCTGGCAGCATTGATGGCTTGATCTTGTTTTTCATCTGTAAGGACACCCGTCTGGGAGAAATTGATGGAAGTCGTAAGAATTATCCGGCTTGAGTAAATGGGCGGTAACAATCTATGGACGATAAAACCTAAACCTCCTCCGGCGATCGCAAAGATCACAACCACCCACCACAACCGTAAGGACCTCACAAAACCATCTGCCGGAGAAAACTCATTTTTCATTAAGTCTAAAATCCTTCACAAATCAAAAGACATACGATTCCTTGATTATACAATTAAGAACCTGGACATTCGATTTCCCCCAGCTTCAAGGACAGGCATCTCGAATTACTTGTTTTTCTTAGTTTCGTATAAATGCGTTGATGTTATGTAGGCATAGACTTCGGGAGTCAAATAATATTTGACAGCTTTATTTTGTATAAAACGGGAACGTATTTGGGAAGAGGAGATTTCCAACAAGGGGGCGTCAACAAATACCAGTTTTTTTGTCAACCCGGGCAGCCTTCTTTCCAATTCATCCACTTCGATCGAATCGCCTGGCCGCCGCATCACGCCTAATTTATCTGCCAGATCGACTAATTCCTTTGGCTGATGCCAATCGGGCAAATCCCGGAGGGAATCACCCCCCATGAGATAAATCAATTTGGCATTGGGGAAATGGAGGCGTAATTCTTGGATCGTATCCACGGCGTATTGAGGGGCTGGTCTTTCCATTTCCAGCGTGGAAATTTCAAAGCAGCTATCATGCGAGAGAGCTATTTTCAACATCTCCAGCCGGATTTCGACCGGGGTAATAACATGACCTCTTTTATGAGGAGGTGCCGGAGTTAGCATCCACAACAACCGATCCAGTTTCAATTGATCGCATGCTTCCATCGCCAGGATCAAATGCCCTAGATGCGGCGGGTCGAACGTCCCTCCAAAAATGCCAATCCTCATCGATTCCGTCTTTCTAATCCTGCCATTCCAGTTCATAATCGTTTATGAAAACAGTATCGCCTTCCTGGATACCCGCTTTTCTTAATTCCTCATCCACGCCCAGGGCTTCCATCAATTTCTGGAACCTGCGAACGGACCCTGAATACTCCCAGTAGGTCATAGCAGCTGACCGTTCAATCGCCTTTCCACTGACACGCCAGCCATCTTTCACTTTTTCGATCTTGAAATCCCTTGCATCGGTTTCAGCGCGATAGACGGGGAGTGCTTCTTCAATGTTGGGTTTGGGAGCCTTTTGCAACAGTTCGACCACTTTCCACAAAAGAGGTTGAACTTCCTGGTGGGTCAATGCTGATATAGCCACCGGTTCATACCCGCGCTTGACCAATTCAGGTTGGATTTTTTTCCACTTCTTTTGCACTTCAGGCAAATCAATCTTGTTAACCACAACCACCTGGGGTTTATTTGCTAAATCCGGATCGAAAAGAGCCATTTCACTATTGATTTGGGTAAAATCTGCCAGGGGGTCTGCGGAAAGCCCATCCAACAAATGAATCAATACTCTCGTCCGTTGAATATGACGCAAGAATGAATCCCCGAGTCCGGCTCCCTCATGAGCGCCTTCGATCAATCCCGGTATATCCGCCAGCACCAGGGTAATCTCACGATCCATTTCTGCTACACCGAGGTTCGGTTCAAGCGTGGTGAAAGGATAATCCCCAATTTTAGGTTTGGCGTTAGTCACCGCAGCCAACAGGCTGGATTTCCCTGCGTTCGGTACCCCGACAATTCCCACATCGGCGATCAGTTTCAATTCAAGTTTCAATTTCCGGGCTTGTCCGGGTTCTCCCTTTTCTGCCGTCCGGGGTGCCTGGTTGCGCGAACTGGCAAAATGCTGGTTTCCCCGTCCCCCTCTACCTCCTTTGCACACCACGAGTTTCTGCCCATGGGTGACAAGATCTCCAACAAGGGTATCCCTTTCTGTATCATGAATAATTGTGCCGGGCGGGACGAGGATTACCAAATCCGGGGCAGACTTCCCGGACATGTTGTTGGGTCCGCCGCGACTGCCATCGACAGCAACGAACAAGCTCTTATGGCGGAACGAAGTCAGCGAGTTCAGGCTCTGCGAAACTTGGAATAGTACGCTTCCCCCGCGTCCTCCATCTCCACCATCGGGTCCACCCCGCGGGACAAATTTTTCGCGGTGGAAATGGACCGATCCGTCTCCACCCTTGCCTGACCGGACCGTTATCTCAGCTTCATCAATTAACATGAATGGGGTTTTCCTTTGGATGCCGGTGGTGAACATCCCCTCACCGGCATCCGATTCATCGAACTAGACTTATTTTTTCCTGAATTTCTTTTTCAGGATGTCTTCCAAAGTGGGTTGACCGATTTCCTGCAGCTCATAGCGAACACGCTGCATGGGTTTATTGACCTTGATAATCCGGGTCAAATCAATTGGAGTACCGGAAATCACCATGTCCACCTTGGCGGCATTGATGGTCGTTTCCAGGTCCTTTACCATCTCATCGCCATATCCCATGGCGGGCAGAATGGCACCCGTGCGCGGATATTTTTTGTACGTTGCTGCAATGGAACCTACAGCAAACGGACGCGGATCGACAATTTCGGCAGCGCCGAAACGGCGAGCGGCAACCCAACCTGCACCATAAGCCATCTCACCGTGCGTGAGGGTCGGGCCGTCTTCGATCACGAGTACACGCTTACCACGGATCTCTTCCGGTCGTTCCACGAACAAAGGAGAAGCAGCTTCAATCATAATCGCATTCGGGTTGAGGTTATGCAGGTTCTCACGCACCGCAATGACGTTCTCGGGCAGTGCGGTGTCGACTTTGTTGATGACGAACACATCAGCCAGGCGGCAATTGGTCTCGCCGGGATGGTAGAGTTTCTCATGCCCCGGGCGATGGGGATCAGCCACTACTATGGCCAGGTCTGATACGTAGAAGGAGAAGTCATTGTTGCCGCCATCCCACAAGACGATATCCACTTCCTTTTCTGCCTGGCGAAGGATCGCTTCGTAATCCACACCGGCATACACGATCACACCGTTGTCGATGTGCGGTTCGTATTCCTCGCGCTCTTCGATGGTGCACTCATTCTTGTCGAGATCAGCATACGTGGCGAACCGCTGTACTTTTTGTTTTACCAGGTCCCCGTACGGCATGGGATGGCGAATGGCAGCCACTTTGTATCCCATATCCCGCAGGATGAGGGAAACCCGGCGGGTGGTCTGGCTCTTGCCGGAACCAGTACGCACGGCGCAGACCGAAACCACGGGTTTCGTCGACTTGATCTGGGTGGAGTGGATGCCCATCAGGCGGAAGTCGGCTCCCGCTGCCAATACCATGGATGCTTTGTGCATGACATACTCATGCATGACATCGCTGTAGGCAAAAATGACCTGTTCGATTTTGTTTTCCTTGATCAGTTTTTCAAGGTCGGATTCGGGGTAAATGGGAATGCCCTTTGGATATAGTTTTCCCGCGAGAGCTGCAGGATACTTGCGTCCTTCGATATTCGGGATTTGCGTAGCAGTCAGAGCTACAACTTCATAATCCGGGTTGTCCCGGAAGAAAACATTGAAATTGTGGAAATCCCTGCCTGCGGCTCCCATGATGATTGTTCGGATTGGTGACATAAACTTTTCTCCTTTTCGGAAAGAATGTTCACATCGCTTTTGGGGCTGTGATGCCCATTAAACCCAGGCTGTTGGCGATCACCTGTTGGCAGGCTGCGACCAGTCGCAGTCGAAAGCTTCTCACAGGTTCTTCGGCACTCAGTACCGGACATTGAGTATAAAAATCATTGAAGGATTTGGCAAGGGTGAAGGCATA
>JBGQAS010000087.1:0-6981 GCA_041494435.1 Anaerolineaceae bacterium
CCCCGACCGGCATCTTCAACAACCGTCCATCCAAGGTTCTTGGCTCTCTCCTTGGCTTCCGCTTCATCCATGAACCCACCGATAGGTTTGGAAGGATTCTGAAAGGCTTTGTCATTTTTATCCACCAAGACCTGAGTGATCACGGTACAAACGGCTTTCTTGATTTTGCGTTGATAAAGATCATTTTGTAAGTTTTGCTGAAGGGCATAGCCGATGGCACCCTGGGAATCTGCTCCGCAAACATCCAGGGGGACTTCATGCATTCCTTCCACTTTATGGGCGATTTCTGACCGGCGGAGGATGAATCCCACCTGGGGTCCATTGCCATGCCCAATAGCGACATCCCAACCAGCTTCGATCATATCGGCGATGTGATGGGTTGATTCCTTAGCAGCCAGGTATTGATCTTCGACTGTTTGGTGCTTGTTATCTTTAATCAATGAATTGCCGCCAATGGCGACGACTGCGACCTTCTTTGCCATTCTAGTTTCTCCTCTTTTCTGATATTTTGGTCAAAAATTATCCCATCGTCAATGCCATGACAGCTTTTTGTGCATGCAAACGATTTTCGGCTTCATCGTAGACTACCGAATGGGTTCCATCAATCACTGCGTCGGTGACTTCGATATTTCGGTCTGCCGGCAGGGGATGCATGTATATGGAATCATCTTTAGCCAGCTTCATCCGGCGTTCATCAGTAATCCAGCTGGAATACTTTTTACTGATCTCGGCGCCTTCTTTTTCGTCAGGCGTATGGACCATGGCTCCCCAAGATTTGGCATAAACGATATCGGCATCTTTGAAAGCTTTATCCATGTCATCGACTACTTCAAAACCGACCTTGAATTTCTTCGCCTGTTCCTTGGCCTGTTCCATGATCTCGGGCATCAGCCTGAACTCGGGAGGATGCGCTAAAACTACATCCATGCCAAAGCGAGGCATCTGCAGGATTAGACTTTGGGGTACGGACATGGGTTTTTGGTACGAGGCTGCATACGCCCATGAAACAACCATCTTTTTCTTGCGCAGGTCACGTCCCTTTTTCTCGATGATGGTCATGAGATCGGCAAGGCATTGGAAAGGATGGTAAATGTCGCATTGCATGTTAAGAACTGGCACACGGGAATACTTGGCAACTTCGTTGATGTAGCCGTTGCCCTTGCCCCAATCGACGTGGCGGATGGAAATGCCATCGTAATATCTTCCCAAGATCTCCCCAATTTCCTTGGGAGTATCGCCGTGGGATATTTGGGTTGTCTTGGAATCGATGAAAGCACCGTGACCGCCCAATTGAGCCATGCCCGCTTCAAAAGAACCTCGGGTGCGAGTGCTACTAAAGAAGAACAGCATTGCCAGCGCCTTGTCCCGCAAATAAGGATGCGGTTCATTCAGCGCGCGTTTTCTCTTCAAATCAAAGGCGACATCGAGGATGGTTTCGACTTCCTCTTTTGAGAAATCGAGATCCCCGATCAAATCACGCCCGTGCAAAAATGTCTGCATACTTCCTCCTTGATAAAGCAAGCCCTCCAACCAGGAATAGTTGAGGGCTTGCATTTATTATTCTATTCCATTGCTCCCAAAACCAAAGCCAACAAAGCCATGCGCATAACGACGCCGTTGAAGGCTTCCTGCCAGTAACGCGACCAGCGGGTGATATCCACATCAGGCGGAATTTCATCCATGCGCGGCAGGGAGTGCAGTAAGATGGCATCCGGCTTGGCTTTCGTTTCCAGAAGCTCGCGGGTGATTTTGTAGTTGGCAGGGGTCATACCATGTTCGCCAGCTTCCTGGCGTGACTTGGTGTAATCGGGTTGGACCACGGGTTCCACCAGGATCACATCCGCATCGCCAATGGCCTGTTCCACATGTTCAGCTTCCTTGTAATTCAAACTATACTGCTTCAGCTCATCCTTGAATTCCGGCTTCAAGGTCATATCAGGAGGGGCGACGAATGTAATGGGGCAATCAAACTGGGTGAGTGCATACGCAAGGGAATGCATGGTGCGCATGCGCATATCGCCGACTGCGAGCCACTTGAGACCATCGATGTGTCCCTTTTCACTCAAAACAGTGTAAAGGTCGGTCAGGATCTGGGTGGGGTGCTCACCCCAACCATCGCCACCATTGATGATGGGAACGCTAGCCCACTTTGCGGCTTCCATGGGAGCACCCTGCTGGAAGTGGCGCATGACAATAACATCACCATAGAATTCAAGCATTTTTACCGTGTCTTTAATGCTTTCCTGGTACCAATCACCAGCACGGGTCATCTTCGCATCCGAGAAGCCTGTAACGGCTCCACCCAAACGGTGCATGGCTGCTTCATGTGCCAGGCGGGTACGGGTGGAGGGCTGGTAGAAAGCCATCACCATGGTTTTCTCTTTCAGCATGTCATCATTCCGTCGGCTGCGGGCAATCGGTTCAAGTTCCGCTGCAACGTCAAATACGTGGAAAAATTCATTCCGCTCAAAATCTTTTAGTGACAAAATGTCACGACCTGAAAAACTGCGCATATGATCTCCTTGTACAAAAAGAATAGTATCTTCGTATATTTTTTTTATTATAGAAATGACTTTCTTTTATCTACGCAACCTCCTAACTTCCTATGGGATTCGGAAGGATGGATCCGACCCGACGTACAACGTGGAAACGGAAATATCCCGGAATGAAATAACTGATCGAATAATCAATCACCCGATTTTCCTTGGTGACCAGTTGTGCGGTAAACGCCAGCAGCACATCACTTCGTTGGATCTGAAGCGCCCGGGCGATCTCCGGAGTTGCTGCTGTGGCACTGATATCCGTTTTGGAATGGGATAGCGGAGGATTCCCTCTTTTGAGCAAAGAATCCAGTACAGAACCGGTAAAACCTTCCTTAAGAGCTGCAGGATCAAGGATGCCCTCAGGAAGGATGTCCTCCAAATAGGCAATAGGCTGATTTCCGGTGAAGATCACCCTTTTAATTCTGAGAACGGGTGTTTGCTCGGCAATTTCCAGGGCTGCTGCTGATGTTTCATCTGCAGGGATAATCTCATAGTCCAAAGCACCCATCGAAACATTGAGCTTAATTTTGCGCGCCCGGTTCTCAATACTTTCCAACAACTCCAAGCCATTGTCAATTACGCGGGTGTTTCCAACCACAAAAGTGCCAATCCCTTGCTGCCTGCGGATCAACCCCTGGTTCTCAAAAGCACGCATGGCTTCACGAAGAGTCGCCCGTGAGACCCCCAGTTGCCGAGACAATTCGGGTTCCGAGGTCAATCTTCCTCCGGGTTTCGTGCCAGATATGATCTTCTTTAATTCAACTTGAAGCCTTTGGTAAGGATGATCGACTTTCTTTTGAGTTGAAACACTTTTCTTTACAGGCATGCTCACTCTTTATTTTCCAAAACCGGAATAAAACAGAACTTGGTCACATCCACCAAACCCAGATCAGTAATGCGGAGTTCCGGGATGACAGCTAAAGACAGGAGGGATAATTGCATGTTGGGATTATCAAGGTTGCAACCGCAGGCTTTGAACCCTTCGAGGACGGTGGCTGCCTTTTTTGCCACAACTTCCGCACGTTCATTGGACATTAAACCGGCGATTATTAAATCCACTTTACCGATAACCTTTTCCCCTTTGACCACAACCTGCCCCCCACCCATGTCAGCCAGTGCATTAGCTGCAATTGACATTGAGTCATCGTTGGTCCCGACCACAATCATATGATGGCAATCGTGCGCCACTGTACTTCCCACGGCGCAATCGACATTGAAGCCAAAACCATTGACAAATCCAACCTGCACCCTGCCCGTGCTGTGGTGACGTTCGACCAGGGCAATCTTGGCCAGGTCGCTTTTTGGATCCGCTTTCACTTCACAACCAGTCACTTCCACCGGGATGCGTAAATGACGGGTGGGTGCCTGGTCTTCGATGACACCAATAACGTTGGCAATAGCTCTTTTAGGATCCACACCTTCCGGGATCTGGACACAAAAATCCTTGGGTGTTAATGGGTCCGGCAAGTGAATCGAATCGAGTGCCCAAATTGGATATTCCACCGCTGGAAGGTCCACTAGTAATTTCCCGTTTTCGGCCAAAATCTGACCATTGGAGATGACCATGTCGGGATGAAAATCATTAATGTCCTTCACCAAAAGGACATCCGCATATCTTCCCGGTGCGATCAAGCCCATGGAACGGTTAACCCCAAAATATTCTGCCGTATTGATCGTAGACATTTGCAACGCAGTCATGGGAGGGATCCCCACAGAAATGGCATGACGAAGGACCCTATCCATGTGCCCTTCACTGATCAATGTCTGGCTGTGAGAATCATCAGTGCAAAGCACAAACCGGCTGGAATCCAAATGGTTCTTCGTGATGGCGGGAGCCTGAGCTTCCACATCGTGCCAACCGGAACCGTAGCGCAGCATGGGTGTCATCCCCTGGCGCGCCCGCGCTATGGCATCTTCCAAACGAGTGCCTTCGTGGTCATCCGTGGGGCCGCCTGCGGCATATCCGTGAAGTGGAAGACCCAAGTCATTGGAAGCATAATGTCCTCCAATAACTTTGTTCGCCTGGCGGGTGATGGCCATTTCTGAATGTACTTTATCGTCGCTGTTAATTACACCAGGGAAGTTCATCATTTCGCCCAAGCCGATGATGCCCGGCCAGGTCATGGCTTCGGCAACTTCGGCAGGTCCCATGGATTCGCCAGGGGTTTCCAAACCGGGTGCACTGGGAACACAAGATGGCATTTGTACAAAAACGTGGATGGGTTGCTGTTGGGCTTCATCCACCATCAAGCGCACACCGCGTAAACCAAAGACATTGGCAATTTCATGCGGGTCGACGAACATGCCTGTTGTCCCATGCGGAATGACAGCTCGGACAAATTCAGTTACCGTGACCATGCCAGATTCCACGTGCATATGCGCATCCAGCAAACCGGGGACAAGATAACGTCCTTTGGCCTGGATCACCCGGGTATCCTTGCCAATAGTGTGATCAGCATTTTCACCCACGTAAGCAATCCGATGGGCAAAAATGGCAATATCTGTATGAGGAATGAATTCCCCACTTTGAACGCAAGCCCAAATACCATCCTTGATGACGATATCGGCGGGGATGCGTCCCATGGCACAGCTTACTAACATACGTGTATCTTTATATCCAAACCCTATGCCTACCATATATGTCTCTTTTCTCCACTCTTTCCTAAATACCTATAATCAACCGCTGACGAGTCGACGAGCTGCTTTGTTGTGAACTTCAACCTGACGTTTCAAATCGATCATTGTGAGAATCCCTTCCTGGATCACCGTGCGACCACCCACAAAACTGTAGTCCACTTTCTGAGGAGTACAAAACAAAAGGGCTGCTACAGGATCGTGCAGCGCACCAGCATAGTCAAGACGATTGAGGTTGAATGCGATGATGTCCGCACATTTACCGGGTTCAAGGGAACCGATATCAGTCCGACCCAACACAGCCGCGCCACCCCGGGTCGCCAACCGGAGTGCTTCACGGGCAGTCAAAATTGGAGGGGATTCTTTTCCGGATAACGAAGCACCTTCAATCCCTGCGCGCAACCTCGCCAGCAGCATTGCCTGGCGGGCTTCACCAAGCATGTGCGAGCCATCATTGCTTGCAGATCCATCGACACCCAAACCAACTTTTACACCTGCTTCCATGAATTCACGCAGAGGAGCAATTCCCGACGCCAAGCGCATATTGGATGAGGGACAATGGGCCACGCCACATCCGGTCCTGGCGTAGACTCCAATTTCCTCCTTGTTTACGTGCACTGAATGGGCAAACCAAACATCCTTTCCCACCCAATCAACGGATTCCATATAAGCAACAGGGCGATAGCCAAACATTTCGCGACAAAAAGTTTCTTCATCCTGGGTTTCTGCCAGGTGGGTATGCAGATGCACACCGTACTGCCGCGCCATGGTGGCGCTTTGCTTCATCAATTCACTCGTTACAGAAAAAGGTGAGCACGGGGCGAGGACTACCTGGGTCATAGCTCCAGGTTTGGGGTCGTGATACCGTTCGATCAAACGGATGCTATCCTTGAGAATGGATTCTTCGGAATCCACGACGCTATCAGGGGGAAGACCACCCTTGCTTTCACCCAGGCTCATCGAACCGCGGGATGCTTGCAAACGGATACCTATTTCCAGGGCAGCAGCAATTTCATCATCGAGCTTGGAGCCATTGGGATACAAGTACAGGTGATCAGAAGCTGTCGTGCAACCGGAAAGCGCAAGTTCTGCGAGAGCGGTTTGGGTTGAGATAAAAATATCTTCGGGGGTCATCTTCGCCCAAATTGGATAAAGGGTCTTCAACCAGTTGAAAAGGTTGGCGTTTTGGGCAGCTGGAACAGCACGGGTAAGAGTCTGGTAAAAATGATGGTGAGTATTGATCAGCCCGGGAAGAACGATATGGTCGTGCAAATCCAGGACTTTATCGGCGGTTTTCGGCAAATCAGACGACCTGCCAACTTTCTCAATAAAACCATCCCGCACGAAGATTCCACCATCCTTAATCTCATGCTCAAGATCATCCATGGTGACAATTATTGATGCGTTTTTGAGGAGAAGTGTAGTCATGAACTCTTTCCTGGATTAAATAAAAAGGCATGAACAAATACATCTGAAGATTTTGTTCATGCCGATCCTTTGCCAAAGGTTGTCTGACATATGCTAAAGTTTAATACGGTTTATCAGGCTTGTCAATTGTCTGACAATATAAATTTAGATTCCTGCCAAAATCGCTGCCTTCAATGTGTTTTTGAGAAGCATGGCAATGGTCATTGGACCCACCCCACCCGGGACAGGAGAGATGGCACCCGCGATTTCCTTTACTTCATTGAATGCCACATCACCAACCAACCGGTATCCACGAGGTTTGGAAGGGTCTTCCACCCGGTTGATGCCCACATCGATCACCACCGCACCGGGTTTGATCCAATCTTTCTTCACCATC
>JBGQAS010000441.1:0-2159 GCA_041494435.1 Anaerolineaceae bacterium
CTGGGGTACGGGGTCATTGGGGCAAGTAAGGCTTGGAAAAGTCAATCCTGACTCAGGCGTGACCTGCGGCGTCTGTTCTACTTGCTGATCACCACCACCCGAACTGAAAATGTCCTGCATGCCATTATTGATTATGTTCGGGACGTTTTGGAAGAATCCCTGAACCGAATTCACAAGTCCAGGACCAATGGTCGAGGCAAAAATGGCAGCTAACAGAGCGATCACCAATACCGTCGTGATCCATGCCCCCAGACAGCCGAAGCATCCTCCAAAAAAGGCTTTTGACACAAAATTCAATGCATTTTTCATAGATCTCACTCCCGAATATCATTCTAGCGTTGGTTTATCGTCTTTTCAATACCCTTTCCCTTGCAGTCACTTAACACTTGGGGGATAATCGAAAGCATCATGTTCGAACCCGAAAAGTTGACTCATTCCCTTTCCCTTCAGCGCGGAGAACTAAAATTCCCGGTTTTCCTTCCCGATGCCACCTTTGGCATCGTCCGATCGGTGGATGCACAGGACCTTGCCGTTTGCCAAGTGCAGGCGGTGGTGATGAACACCTACCACCTGATGCAAAAACCAGGATCTTCCACCATCCAGGCGCTGGGCGGGTTGAACCGGATGACGGGATGGGACAAGCCCATCATTACCGATTCAGGCGGCTTCCAGGCTTACTCCCTCATCCACCAAAACCCAAAATTCGGTACCATCACCGACCAGGGCATCCGCTTTCAGCCCGAGGGCAGCGACCGGAAATATCAACTCACCCCCGAAAAATGCATCCAGCTCCAGCTCAGCTATGGCTCGGATGTCGTCATTTGCCTCGATGATTGCACCCACGTGGATGCCCCCCAGGAAGACCAGGAACTTTCAGTGAAGCGTACCATCCAGTGGGCACGACGCTGCAAGGCGACTTTTGACACGATCCTAGACAACCGAAAAGTTGATCGCATCAATCGCCCGAAATTATTTGGCGTCATCCAGGGCGGTGGGATCAAGGAATTGCGTGCTCGCTGTGCCCAGTCACTCTTGGAATTGGGACTTGATGGGTTTGGTTATGGCGGCTGGCCTTTGGATGGGCAGGGACATTTGCTCGAGGATATATTGACCTACACTCGCGAGCAGATACCGGCGCAATTCCCCATGCATGCCCTGGGAGTGGGTCACCCGGAAAATGTAGTCGCCTGCTACAAAATGGGCTATGGCATGTTCGACAGCGCAATGCCCACCCGGGATGCCCGGCACGGCCGATTGTATGCTTTCTCATCTGCCCCGGAGAACAGACTTTCCGGAGAATGGTTCCATTACGTCTACATGGATGACAAACGGAACATTAAGTCAGATCGACCCATATCGGATTTCTGCGATTGCCCGGTTTGCCAGCGATATTCCATGGGGTTCCTGAATCATCTTTTCAAAACCGGTGACACGCTCATCACCCGTTTGTGCACCATCCATAATTTGCGCTTCATGACCCAATTATCCGAGAGATTGAATTTGGAGCCTTTATGAAGCAGGAAGACGATCTATCCAAACTTATCGAAAACATCCATTCCTCCCCCAAGTACCAGGCGATTGAACTCAAACTGATTGAGAAGATCGGCCAATTGGAACTAGCTAAACGCAGGAACCTTAAGGAAGCCATTAAGTCCACCCGGAGTAAACTTCACCAGATAGCAACTTCATTTATTACCTCTCCCCTGGAATTCGAAGAGTGGACAGATGAACTCAAAGGGTTGAGCCAGGATATATCCAATCCCAAATTGCAAGCTTTTTGCTTAAAGATCATGAGATGTCACTCATCCACGGATGAAAGACTTCCAATTTTGAGCGAGTTTTATTCAACCATTTTCAAGAGGATCGCCCCCATTGAATCCATCCTGGACCTGGCTAGTGGACTGAACCCCCTTGCCATTCCGTGGATGCCCATCTCGCGTGATTGCACCTATTTCGCCTTCGACGTTTTGCCAGATATGGTGACTTTTATTAACAAATTCTTCGCCCACATCGGGCAAAAGGGCAAAGCCTTCACCCTTGATCTTGCCACTGAAATCCCGAAGAAAACCTCCCAGGTCGCCTTGTTTCTAAAAACCCTCCCCACCCTGGATCAAATAGACAAGCATGCCGCTTCAATTCTCCTGGATCAGATCAAAGCC
>JBGQAS010000161.1:0-5313 GCA_041494435.1 Anaerolineaceae bacterium
GGATCTTCTCAGACCGCTCGCCAGTTCCCACTTGAGACCGACGTGTTTTTTCCAATTCCTGCTGCCGTTTCTCTTGTTCAATTTCATACAAGCGCGCTCTTAGGATGCTCATGGCGCGCAAACGATTTTGCAATTGGGAACGTTCGTCCTGGCAGGCTACCACGATGCCCGTGGGTTTATGGGTGATCCGGATGGCGGTGGAGTTCTTTTGCACATTTTGCCCGCCGGCTCCGGAAGACCGGAAGCTTTCGATCTCCAGGTCCGATTCCGGGATTTGAACATCTATTTCTTCGACTTCTGCCAGAACAACAACGGTAACTGTAGACGTGTGGATGCGTCCCTGAGCTTCGGTAATTGGTACACGTTGAACCCTGTGAACTCCCGATTCATATTTCAACCGGGAATATGCCCCTTTTCCCTTCACCTCGAAAATGACCTCTTTGAATCCCCCCACCCCCGTTTCACTTGCAGAAAGGATTTCGGTTTTCCAGCCTTTTTGTTCAGCATAATGGAAATACATCCGCATCAAATCCGCAGCGAAAATCCCGGCTTCATCCCCTCCGGTACCAGCGCGGATCTCGACGATGACGTTCTTTTGGTCGCGGGGGTCATGCGGGACCACCAGCGCTTTGATCTCTTTATCAAGCGCAGCAATCTTGGGTTCCAGTTCGTGGATCTCCGTGATTGCCATCTGGCGAAGTTCGGAATCTTCACTATCTTGTAAAGATTGGGCTTCTTGCAGATGCCCAAGCGCCGAGCGATATTCTTTTGCCTTTTGAATGATGGGATCCAGGTCGGAGCGTTCTTTCGCCAATTCGGCAATTTTTTGATAATCCGTGACAAATTGCTCCATCAACTGGGTTATTTCATCGTAGCGTTTTTCAATGGATGTTATTTTATCTAGCATATCGAATATTCCGATTTTTAAGGTATTTTGAGTCAATTATAACCTGCGTAATTCGAAGATATAGATCTCTTATATAAAGAAAATTTCCTCTTGACAATCATATAGACGTGTGTATATTTAGTTTTATATCTATCTAATTAGTTTTATGGAGTAAAAAATGATTGAAGAAAATCAAAGCGCAGATCTACTGGCTTTCTTTAAAGCTCTGGCCGATGCAAACCGGTTAAGGATCATCGGTGTTCTGGCGAATGAATCCAGCTCGGTAGAGAAACTCGCCGAACAGTTGGGTCTATCTGAAGCCACCGTGTCGCATCATTTGAGTCGTCTTGCAGAGATCGGTTTGGTTAGTGCCAAAGCCGAGAGCTACTACAGCATTTTTTCTCTACAAAATGAAGCCCTGGAGAAGATGGCTAAAAAAATCCTGGCACGTGAAACCCTCCCCTTGCTCGCCAAGGACGTTGATCTGGATGCCTACGATCGCAAGGTGCTAAAGGAATTCACTTTTCCGGATGGCTCGATTAAGGCTTTTCCGGCACACAGAAAAAAGCTGGACGTCATTATTGGCTATGTCGCCAAGGTATTTGAGTTGGAGAAAAAGTACACCGAAAAGGAAGTCAATGAATTGCTGAAGGTATTCAACGAAGATTATGCCACCTTGCGGCGTGAACTTATCGATATGAAATACATGGCACGTCAGAGCGGAGAATATTGGTTAACCGAGCTGGGTTATAATTTCAGCGGGAGATATCGATGACGACTCAACGCCTGACAAAGATTATCGAGTTGATGAAGCAAAACAAGCTGGACACCATCGCACTTAATCCGGGTCCCAGCTTGTTTTATTTAACCGGCTTGCATTTCCATTTGATGGAAAGACCAATTGTCTTATTCATTGATTCGAATACTCACCCCACTATTGTTCTACCGGAACTGGAGATTTTGAAAGTAAAACAATCCTCCATTCCTTTGGAAGCCATCACATATGGTGACGATCCTTCTTCGTGGAATTCAGCCTTCAAAAAAGCTCTTGAAAAAATTCGACCTCAGCTAAAAGTCATTGGCATCGAACCAACACAATTTCGCTTTCTCGAGATGGATTTCATTCGCAAAGCTGCCATTGGGATCGAATTCATCTCCGCTGCATCTGTACTTGCATCGATGAGGGTCACCAAGGATGCCACAGAGATCGAACTGATCCGAAAAGCGGTAAAGGTTGCTGAAGCAGCACTTCGAGCAACTTTGCCGCAAATCAAAATTGGAAAATCGGAACAGGAAATCGCGTCTGAACTCACCCTACAGCTTCTAAAAGCAGGTTCAGATACCATCTTCCCCTTCCAGCCCATTGTTTCATCGGGACCGAACAGCGCCAACCCCCATGCAGTCCCCACAGAACGCGAATTGGGCAAAGGCGATATGCTCGTGATCGATTGGGGTGCAGCCTATCAAGGATACATTTCAGATCTGACCCGGACTTTTGCCATTGGAGAAATTACTGCCAAGTTCGCGGAAATTTCTGAATTCGTCCGGGCAGCCAACAAAGCGGGATGCGAAGCAGTTAGTCCAGGCAAACCCCTTGGAAGCGTTGACGATGCTGCCCGAACTGTCATTTCGAACGCAGGTTATGCCGAATATTTCACCCACCGGACAGGTCACGGGATAGGGTTGGAAGGTCATGAAGAACCTTATGTTTTCAGTGCGAATTCGACAAAAATGAGCTCAGGCATGTGTTTCACGGTGGAACCGGGCATTTACCTGCCTGATGAAGGCGGGGTAAGGATCGAAGACACCGTGGTTGTAACCTCCTCGGGACATGAAATTTTGAGCAGCCTGGATCGGAAGGTCAAGGTCTTGAGCTGATGAAACAGAAATGGCCGCAATACCCTCTGATCGTCCCCAAGGCTGGAAGCTTTCTTTTTCGAGGTGGCAAGATAGGATGCCTGCTCATCCATGGATATACAGCATCAGCTGAAGAAATGCTTCCATTGGGTGAATTCCTCGCAAAGCAAGGGTTTACGGTCCTCGGGGTTCGCCTTGCAGGACATGGCACCCACCCTGTCGATCTTTCCCGGGTTCGAACCCAGGATTGGCTGAATTCGATCCAGGATGGATACTTTATGCTAAGAGGAATGACGGATAAGGTCATCCTGATCGGGCAATCGCTTGGAGCCATGCTGTCGTTAATCTCAACCCCAGAAATCTCCCTAGCTGCGACCATCGCCATTTCCACCCCTAACAATAAATCATCTTTGGGGATGAAAATCGTCAATCGAATCATATCCATCTTATTTCCTTTGGTCCCCAAATGGCATTTACGAAAAAAGAAGATGGCTGATAAGCGGAGAGAAGCCGACTACCCTGCCTATCCTTTCGTGGCAACACGTTCGATCATTGAACTCGAGAAAACCCGAGAAAAAATGGTACAAAAATTGGCAGAGATTCACACTCCTGTTTTACTCATTCAATCCCACAAGGATCTTACTGAGGAATCAGTTGCCCAGATCACATCAAGGTTAACCAATACCAAATATGAATCCATCTGGCACGAAGACTTGGATCATTCGATGGTCCTGGATAAGCAACGTCAACTGGTTTTTGACGAGATTAATCAATATATCCATAAGATTACAAAAAAGTGAGGGGAACCTTGAGTGAGTCTTATTTGCTCCCAACCGCAGAACCCTTTTTCCTGCCCGGTGGAAAAACGGGGGTTCTCTTGATCCACGGCTTCACTGGTACCCCGAAAGAAATGCGCTGGATGGGTGAATATTTGAATAAAAAAGGATTAACCGTCTTGGGTGTGCGTTTGTTTGGACATGCCTCCCAGCCCGAAGATATGCTCCGCTCGCGTTGGTGGGATTGGGTAACCTCGGTGGAAGATGGGTTGAACATCTTAAAAGGATGCACTACACAGCAATGTGTTGCTGGACTTTCGATGGGAGGGATTCTCTCATTAATTACTGCAGCTCATTATCCGGTCAAGTGCGCGGTAGCCATTTCCACTCCCTACGCCTTGCCCCCTGACCCTCGCTTAAAGTTCCTTAAACTCTTTTCGTGGGTTTATCCGCGGGTACCAAAAGGAGAATCGGATTTTCACAATAAATATGCGGAGAAAGATCATGTGGACTATCCCTACTTCCCCACCCGATCCATATTACAGCTCAAGGCACTATTGCAGGAAATGACTCGTGGTCTCCCTGAGATCAAAGTCCCGGTGCTGCTTATCCAGTCCCACGGCGATCATAGCATAACTGCTGAAAGCATGGATAAGATCTATGAACAGCTTGGGTCAAAACAAAAAGAAAAACTTTGGGTGGAAGATAGCGGGCACGTGATTGTTCGCGAGCCTGAAAGAGAAAAGGCGTTCAGGGCAACCTTCGAATTTATTTCACGCTGTACAGGAAAATAGTGGAACGGGATCTTATCCTCATTGCTACCTCGCTATTTACGTGGGGGATCGGAGAAGGTTTATTTTATTATTTCCTGCCTCTGTCTTTGCAAAACTGGGGGGCTGATCCACTATTGATTGGTGCAATTTACGGGGGAATTGGTGTAGCCACGGCGATTGCCCAAATCCCTGCAGGTTACCTGGCAGACCGCATCGGTCCTCGTTACATTATGTATGCATCCTGGGTGATCGGGATGCTAGCCACCTGGATCATGGCTCTGGCTCAGTCACTGACCGTATTCGTGATTGGTGTGTGGATTTACTATCTCACGGCTTTTGTCATGGCACCGATGAATAAATACATCACTCAGATCCGGGGGAAATGGAGTGTGAGTCGAGCATTGACATTTGCTGCGGGATCCTTCGCTCTGGGTGCTGTGGCAGGCCCGATTTTGGGAGGGTTGATTGCTGATCACCTTGGTATCCGCAAAATCTACCTATTTTCTGCTGTCATTTTCATTATTTCAACTACCATCATATTTTTCGTCAAATCCAGGAAAACGGTTGTTGTAGAAGAAATCAAGGATGATTCCCATTTATTCCATAATCGCAGGTATGTAACATTTCTGATCCTTTCTTTTTTCACCATCATGTTTGTATATCTACCCCAGCCCTTAACCCCCAACTTCCTCCATGATGTGGTTTCACTCAACCAAACAACGATAGGATTGTTGGGCACCATCGGTAATATTGGGAATGCTTTTGCCACGCTTATCCTGGGGACATTGCCCTCAACTTTTGGTTTATTCCTCAGCCAGTTCATGGTGGCAGCATTTGCCCTCATCCTCTGGAAGGGAAAATCAACATTTTCGTATGGCTTGGCGTATTTCCTACTGGGAGGCTATCGACTCAACCGTTCCATGATCGTTTCCAAAGTCCAGTCATTCATTCGTGAAAAAGAAGTTGGTTTAGCTTTTGGGTTTCTCGAGACTGTTACTGGATTTGCCATCATTGCTACCCC
>JBGQAS010000067.1:0-7680 GCA_041494435.1 Anaerolineaceae bacterium
ATCGGGTAATTAGTTGTATGGTTAAGGTATTATTGTTTTTGTTCAGAAAGGGGTTGTGATGTCTGATATCCAGGAAACCCTCGACCGGCTGACCGTTCCCGGCAAATTGTTCAAGCCCACCGAAAACAACCGTTTGGAATGCGTGGCTTGTGCGCACCATTGTAAGATCGCCCCGGGACATCGTGGCATCTGCCAGGTACGCATCAACCAGGGTGGAGAACTTCGCGTCCCCCACGGGTATGTGGCGGGCATACAAGCCGACCCGATCGAGAAGAAACCCTTTGCCCATTTTCTGCCCGGCAGCGATGCGCTTACCTTTGGGATGCTGGGCTGCAACCTGCAGTGCGATTTCTGCCAGAACTGGCTGACTTCGCAGACCTTGCGCGATCCCCAAGCTCGTATCCCACGCAATACCATTGAGGAAATCACTGCCGAAGAAGTGGTTGAAATTGCAGAGCACAACCACGCAGATATCATCGCATCATCCTATAACGAGCCGTTGATCACCAGCGAATGGTCGAAAGAGATATTCGAACTGGCGGTGAAAAAAGGTATCCAGTGTGTCTATGTTTCCAACGGGTTTGCCACCCCCGAAGTGCTCGAGTTCCTCCAACCTGTATTGAGGGGATTCAAGGTGGATTTGAAAACCATGCAAACCAAGCAATACAAGGAATGCGGCGGCGGTTTGCAACCCGTTCTGGACAGCATCATCAAAGCCCATGAGTTGGGCATGTGGGTTGAAGTGGTCACACTGGTCATCCCGGAGTACAACGATTCCAACGAGGAATTGTGGGATGCTGCCCGGTTCATCTCATCCGTCTCAGCGGATATCCCCTGGCACGTGACCGCTTTCCACCCCGATTACAAACATACCGAAGTACCTTCCACATCAGCAGCCATACTACAACGAGCAGCGGATATTGGGCAGGAAGCCGGGCTGCATTACGTGTATGCCGGCAACCTGCCGGGGAAGGTGGGTTCGCTGGAGGATACTTTTTGCCCTCATTGCACCACCCGCCTGATCCAGCGCCGGGGTTATACGCTGATGGATTACAAGATCACAGCAGACGGTAAATGCCCGAAATGCGGAAATGCGATTGCCGGTGTCTGGACGGATGATCCTTCATCTGTCCGCCTGCATGGAAATGGGATGCCTAGAAGGATTTAATCGTTCGCGCATTCTCTTCTCAACATTATGGCGGGTTCTCCATGACACCTATGAACTGTATAATTAGGGTATGCAAAAAGCTTTGGATATTCCTTCACTGGCGAAATTGATCAAAGAAAACCAGGCAGATTTCCAGCAACGCGGGGTGAAGTCACTGGCTGTATTCGGCTCGCTTGCTCGTGGAGAAATCACTCCTACAAGTGATATAGATTTCCTGGTTGAATTCAACCGCCCGGTGGGTTTGTTCGAATTTGTCCGTTTAAAGATGAAACTGGAAGAAATGTTTGGCACACAGATTGACCTTGTTACACCAGATGCGATCCGTCCCGAGATGCGAAAAAAGATACTCGAGGAGGCTGTTAATGTCTCCTGAACGGAATTGGATTATTCGAGTTAAGGACATAATTGAATGCATTGGGAAGATCAAGAAATATACAGCGGGTATGACATTCGATCAATTCCGCAAGGAAGACCAAGTGATCGATGCTGTAATTCGTAACCTGGAAATCATTGGAGAAGCTGCCGCACACATCCCTCTTGAAGTACAGGAAAAATATCCGGATCTGGCCTGGCTGGAAATGAGGGGTATGCGTAACATTGTGGTCCACGAATACTTTGGAGTCAGCCTTCCGATCCTATGGCGAACGATTGAACAAGATTTGGATCCGCTTGCCAAAGGTTTCAAAAGAATTCTCGATAACCTGTAAATTAAATATTGAAAAACCGGAATACTGTTTACAGTACCAGTAGTTTTTTGATATGTTCGATATGATCCAATTCATGCCAGATGGATCGTCGGAGCATCTTCCGCGGGCTCCATAATTCACCCTCTTTTCCCACAACTTGGTTAACGTCCTCCAAGGTGAGTAGAATTTGATTCAGCCTAGTGCGTACAACGGTTAATTTCTCAAATTCGTCCTTGGGTAGTTCCTTTCCAGCAACCCCAGCCCGATCCAACCTGTCCATATACCAGTGCTCGGCATTGCCAATATGTCCAAACACTCCGCGGATGCTCCAGCGTTCCTTGGGATAGGTCCTCTCAAGGAATTCGAGCGGCAAGGGAGAAACGAGCTTGAGCAAATCCACGCGAGCCCAAGCTAGAATTTGCATTCCGTGTTCGATATCTACTTTAGTAAGAGGGCGCCAGTCATCCAGGAACCAAGCATCCACCTCATAACCATCTTTTGCCAGTTTAAAATTCTCATCCAGGAAATAGCATTCGAAGACTTCTTCCTGTTTAACCTCGAAATCTCCCAAGTCACGCAACCAGGAATCGGGAGAATACTGAAGAGTCCAATCCCGAAATGTCATTAACGCTTCGGAGACTCTATTCAGAGCATCAATACCATCCTTGCCATTGGCAAAACAGCCCATGTAGTCAAGCGCCCATGCCACCGAGCGACCGTCCATATTGTTTTCCAAGCCGACCCGGATGATGCTTTTTTCTGCCATGATTCCCTCCAAAGAAAATTATACCGTTGGTTCGTCATCATCTCGTGATAAAATCCCTCGCAGGAGAGAGAAAATGCCACAAGATCGAACACGTAAAATTGTCACTGCGGGGGTACTGGCTGCCATTGCCTGCATATTGGGTTTAACCCACTGGGGGTTCATCCCCTGGTTCAGCGGAGCTTCCCTTACCATCATGCACGTCCCAGTCATCATTGGGGCAGTCCTCGAAGGCCCCGTGGTTGGGATGGTCATCGGCTTGATCTTCGGGCTGTTCAGCATGCTGCAAGCTGCCATCGCCCCCACTGGCCCCACCGATGTCTGGTTCACTAATCCCCTGATATCGGTTCTGCCGCGCATCTTGATAGGATTGTTCGCCTGGTTGGTTTACAAAGCCTTAAGCAGGTGGCAGGTGCCAGCACTCATCACAGCCGGTGTCGTCGGCAGCCTGACCAACACCATACTGGTGCTGGGCATGATCGGAGTCCTGGGATTGCTGCCCTGGGCAGTATTACCCCCGATTGTGCTGATCAACGGTTTACCTGAAGCCGTCCTAGCTGTCATTTTGACCCTGATCATTGTGGCTGCCTGGAAGCGGATTGCCATTGGCAAACGCAAGGGCTCCAACCTGGAAAATAAAGACTAATATAATATTCCAATTACCATTGCCCCCACCGACAAACCCACAGCCAGGATCTCTCCTGGCTGGATTTTTTTGTAAGGCAGCTTGGGAATCTTTGCCGTGGTACGGTATCCTCGCGAATCCATCGCCAGCGCCATCACTTCAGCCTTGCGCAGCGCCTGGATGAAGAGAGGAACCAAGATGGGCACCACCCTGCGGGCCCGCGCGATCAAACCACCTTTTTTCCCGCCCCAATCGGCACCGCGGGAAGCCTGGGCCTTGGCAATCCGTTCGGCGGTCAGCGCCAGCAGGGGGATAAAGCGCAAGGTCACCTGGATGATGAGGATGAAATCCCTTACAGGCAAGCGCAGCCATTCCAGGGGGCGCATCAAGGCGCCCAGCCCTTTGATCAAGTCGGTGGTCGAGAGGCAAAAGGAAGCCAATCCGAACAGCAGCACCAACGCGCAGAATCGAATGACCAGTGCCAACCCTGCCCAGATATCCGTCAAGCTGAAGGTAAACCAGGTCGCGTGATAAATCACCGTCCCTGTATCCCCATAATTGTTAAAGAGGATTTGCAAAGCTGCCAGGATAAGGATGAACGGTAAAGGTGGGAGTAATCCCCGCAACGCATACTTAACCGGCATTCGGGCAGTGAATAACAAGATCAGGATAACGAGCAGAGGAACCAACAGTCCAAGCGGAAGGCGTGCTGCCAGCAACCCCACCAGTAGAAAGAAAATGGTCAGCATACGAACGCGCACATCCAGCCGGTGGAAAGCGGAATTCGTCGGGCTGTACTGCCCGATGGTCACCTGTGAAAGGTAATCCCAGGTTTCGCTCATCCTGTGACAACCTTCTTGAGTGACCGGCGGAGTTGATCCAAGCGCACGGTCTCCACCGGGATCGGCCATCCCTTTTCTCGCAGCCAGGAGGATACTCTGGCTACCATCGGTAATTGCAACCCCGCTTTTTGAATTTCATCAATCTTGGAAAATACCTCCGCAACCGAGCCATGCAAAGCAACCTTGCCATCGTGTAGTACGGTCACCGAATCCGCCACCTCGGCTATGTCTTCCATATTTTGCGAAGAGAGGATGATGGTACGGTTTGCCGTCCGCCAGGACTTAATCAACCGTAGCAATTCCCTGCGTGCCAGGGGATCCAACCCAGCGGTGGGCTCATCCAGCACCAAGACTTTGGGTTCCATAACCAATATCGATGCCAGGCTCACCTTGCGGCGTTCTCCTCCACTAAGGGTGGCAAGAGGGCGATCTTTGAATCCTTCAAAATCCAACCCCACAAGCTCCATGACGTTTTTCACGCGATGAGCCAGGTTCCCGGGTAAGTCCAGTTGCCTGGCAGCATAAGCAATCTCATCGCCCACATAGGTATTGAAGAACTGGTTCTCCGGGTTCTGGAAAGCCAATCCCACTTTTCTGCATACGGTGGAAAGCCGCAGATCTGGATCGTTGAGATTAAGTCCCGCGACTCGCAGCGTGCCGCTTTGGGGACGATACAAGCCATTCAAATGCTGCAACAAAGTTGACTTACCGGAACCGGTCGCCCCGATCAACCCGTGGATGGATCCTTTGGAAATTTTGAAGGAGACACCACTTAATGCCCGGGTTAAAAAGGGAGTTCCCTGCATATAGGTGTGAAAAATACCATCAGCTATAACAACTGGATTTTTGTTATCCGTTTTCTTTGATTGAGTTGATGTGAGAGATACTCTTTTTCCTTTGAAAAGGGGGATGGATTTTTGAATTGCAGCAAGATCATGACCGGAAAAATAATCTTTACCCAGGATCTTGTTCATTTCCGTCCCAATTTGGATTGCCAGTGGAGTTTCCAATTTAAATTTATTTAAACTATGTTTTCCAGAAAAAAGATCAGCCGGTGTTCCCGAATATACAAGGCGACCCTCATGCAGCACGAAAATCCTCTCTGCTCGAGAGGCTTCATCCATGTCGTGAGTGATGAGAAGGATGGTTTTGCCTTTTCCCCGTAATCGCTCAATATGCTCCCAGGTTGCTTTCTTTCCGGCTGGATCAAGCATCACGGTCGGTTCGTCCATGAGGATGATCTGGGGTTCACGTGCCAGGATCCCCGCCAAGGCCAAACGCTGCATCTGACCCCCCGAAAGCAGGTGCGGTGGACGGTCCCGGAGTTGCCACAAACCCATTTCCTGAAGGGCAGCCTTCACTTTGCGCGTTATTTGGTGGCTCGGCATACCCTCATTTTCCAACCCAAACGCGACGTCGTCTTCAACGCTCGTCGCAACGATCTGATCCTCGGGGAACTGGAACACCATGCCCACCCTGGCGCGAATGGTGTTCAAAACAGCATTATCGCGGGTATCCAATCCATTCACACGCACTTCTCCAGAGGTGGGCAGAAGCAGCCCATTCAGGTGCCGGGCTAGTGTGGTTTTGCCGGATCCGTTGGCTCCCACTAGTGCGATCAATTCTCCGCGATTGATCTCCAATGAAATGTCTTTTAAAACGGGAAAAACTTCTTCGCCTGGATTCTGATAAGAAAAATTCAGATTCTTTACTTCAATGACAAGCTTCACACAAATTATTGTAACATGTGGGATTTTCGGTCTTTACCCACTTGAAATGAAACCTGAACGGTCTATAATCTCAAAGTTATCTCTAAAGCTCGCAGGTGGAAAATGATGGAAAATAATGGAAAATAATACGATGACACCCAAATATGTTCTTAAGAACATTATTCGTTTTGCAGGTTTCCTGGTTCTATTAGGTATCTTTATCTTCGTTCCCGCAGGAACCCTTTCCTACTGGCAGGGTTGGGTCTTTTTGGCAGCATTCGGATTTGCCTTAGCATTTTTCATGTTATATGGGATGCTGCGCGACCCTAATATGCTGAAGGAAAGGTCTCAGAAGGCGAAAAATGTGAAACACTGGGACACGGTCATCCTAAACATTTATACGGTTTTCCTGGTCATCATGGTGGTGCTGGCACCGCTGGATGGCGGGCGGTTCCACTGGTCTCACGTGCCTGTGTGGGTGAACATGCTGGGACTGGGTTTAATGATCCCCTCGTTCGCCCTTCTCATGTGGGTGACTGTCACCAATACCTACCTCTCCCGCTATGTCCGCATCCAGGATGATCGCGGTAACCAGGTGGTCACATCGGGTCCTTACCGCTTCGTACGCCACCCTATGTATGCTTCCAATATCTTGTTCTTCCCCTCCATTCCGTTGTTGTTGGGCTCCTGGTGGGCATTGATCCCAGCGGTCATCATCATGGGATTATTTACCTTGAGGACTTATTTGGAAGATAAAACCTTGCAGGCGGAACTGCCTGGATATAAAGAATATGCAATGAAAACCAGGTACCGAATGGTCCCGGGGATCTGGTAAACCTAAATTCATCTGATTAAAAACAGGCAAATTTGCCTGTTTTTTATTTTAAGGTATTGACTTTTTAGCACTTTTGTTCTATTATAATAGCATATTTGTTCTAATTCTAGGAGGAGATCATGAACACAACCAACAAGCGCAACTTTGCCTTTTCCCTTCGCCGGCTGGTCAACCGGGTTCCTTCCGCCACTTTTTTCCTAGCGATGATCTTTTTCGCCCTGATCTTTTTCGAGCTGTTCAACTATTCCACCACCCAATATGCCTTGAACGATCTGCTGGGCGGCTTGGACTTCCTGTTCCTGCCCTGGGCCACCATCCTGGCATTGGCTTTCTGCGTCATCGATTTTGCCGGCATTGCCCGGTTGTTATCCCCCAGCCAGACACGCACGGAACCTAAGGAAACCTGGTATTTGTTCGGTGCCTGGATCATCGCCGCCACCATGAATGCCATCCTTACCTGGTGGGGAGTTGCCATGGCCATGTCGAACCATGTACTCGATAGCATCCAGGTGATGGATCCAGTTGTACTGATGCGCGTTGTCCCCATTTTTGTGGCAGTCATGGTCTGGCTGATCCGCATCCTGATCATCGGTTCCATTTCGTACGCAGTCGACCGAATCATGGGAAAAGGCACCGCTCAAAACATCCCGGCAGTCTCCGTAAACCACAACACTGTTTCCGGCAACTTCCATCCTCAACCTCAAAAAGTTCCAGCTGGGTTTCAGCCCATCCCGGCGGCTCCCAAATCAGAACCGGTATATACTCCAGTTTCTCTCGCCTCCGTTCAACAGAATAGCAACTCCTACACTCACATGTAGGAATAATAAATAATAAAACAGCGGTCGAAATCGACCGCTGTTTTATTTCATGTTGTTGTAACGGTTTAGACGCACGGTAAAAGTTGTTCCCTCCCCCAGCTGGGATTTCACCCGTATTTCGCCATGATGCTGCTTTATGATCCAACTGGAAATTGCCAGTCCCAACCCGAAGCCAGTATCCTTGTTCCGCGATCGCGAAGGTTCTGCTCGGAAAAAGCGTTCAAAAACGTGAGG
>JBGQAS010000204.1:0-4529 GCA_041494435.1 Anaerolineaceae bacterium
CATCTATAACCGAACAGATCAAAAATGCCTGATCCCGAAACCTTGCTCTGGAAAAATATCTCCGAATTGCCCTACTTTCGGGGTCTCCTGCGGGCAGTTGAGGGATGCTTTTACCAGGATATACCACTGGAAGAGCCCATCCTTGACCTTGGCTGCGGGGATGGACATTTTGTATCTGCAACTTTCGATAAACAAATCAACATCGGTCTTGACCCCTGGTTTCGTCCCTTACAAGAAGCCGAGAGAAGGAAAGCTTATCAATCGTGCATCAATGCTGTTGGTTCCGAGATGCCTTTTGAAAATGAATACTTTTGTACAGTAATCTGTAATTCTGTCCTGGAACACATTGAAGATGTGGATGCTGTCCTCAAGGATTCGTGGCGCATTCTCAAACCCTTTGGAAGGTTGATAATCTGTGTTCCCAATGATGGCTTTACAAAAAATCTATCCATTGCCCGATTCTTTGACAGGATCCACTTCAAAGGATTGGCTGGAGCCTATCGCAATTTCTTTAACCGGATTTCTCGTCACAAACATTGTGATTCCCCCCAACAATGGGTCACACGGCTGGAGTCGCATGGCTTTGTCGTAAAAAAATGGTGGAATTATTTCTCACCTGGAGCTTTAGCTGTTTTGGAATGGGGTCATTACTTCGGGTTACCCAGCTTGATTTGCAATGTACTCTTCAGGCGCTGGATCCTGGTTCCTACCCAATGGAACCTAATTCTTGCCCATCGGATTGTTTCTGGTTCATTTCACGAAGATTCAGCTCAACCTTACGGGGCTTATACTTTCTTCATCGCAGAAAAAACAGGGAAACTATGAGACCCAAAGAGCCTCTAGTTTTTTCTTGCAGGTTGATATTGCCTGAGGTAAGATTGCGGGGATGAATTCCATGCAGTATCCGTCGAATTTGAACGAACCGAGTGTGCTCGACGTTTTAAAAGAAAAACTCCGATTTCGTAAATCGGAAAAACCAAAATCTCCAGAAATACCTAAAGAATCTGAACCTGAACCTTCAACCGCGAAACCAAAGGCGAAGGTTTCTTTCCCCTGGCGAACACTAATTGCCATAGGGACTGCACTGGTGGGACAAAGGTTCCTGGAACCAGCAAGTAGGGATATTACTTTCGCCGTTTCATTGTATGGGATAGCCTTATTATTTCTTATTTATGCCATTGTGGCGAAAGAATGGCAGATCCCCGATATCTCTCCTGATGATCCAAATCCATTGCCTTTGCAGGTTAAACGGAATCCGTTCCTGATTAGTTTGCCGTTAATCCTGGTAGCGTTCCTTCTTTTTGGAGGGAATCAATTCAACCTCTTGAATTTATCCTTCTGGATCGCAGCCATTATTCTTGCCATTTGGGCGTTTTGGATCAAACCAGCCCGAAGGGTATCTGTTAAAGATTGGTTTCAGAATTTGAAGAAATGGTCCCCGACCATCCATATTTCCCCTTGGACCCTCTTATTGGTTGTGGCGGTCATTATTGTTTTATTTTTCCGGGTTTATCAGCTCAACCAGGTACCCGGTGAAATGTTCAGCGATCATGCTGAAAAGCTTTTAGATGTTTCAGATGTTCTTCACGGGCAATTTTCCATTTTCTTCCCAAGAAATACGGGCAGGGAAGCCATCCAGTTTTACCTCACTGCGCTGATTTCGATTGTTGCCGGTACGGGTATTTCATTCATTTCTCTCAAAATTGGTACGGTCTTGATCGGCTTGTTGACTTTGCCTTTTATTTATTTGTTGGGGAAGGAGATTGGCAATCGCTGGATTGGCTTGCTGGCCATGTTTATGGCAGGGATTGCGTATTGGCCGAATGTCATCTCACGGGTTGCCTTGCGTTTTCCCCTGTATCCTTTATTTGTTGCTCCTACCTTGTATTTCCTCATCCGCGGGATGCGCAGTTCCAACCGGAACGATCTGATCCTTTCGGGTTTATTCCTTGGGTTGGGCTTGCATGGATACAGCTCCTTCAGGATTGTCCCGTTCGTAGTTGTGGCAGCCTACTTGATTTTCATTTTGCATCGCTCGTCCAAGGGTAGGCGCATTCCCATGCTTTGGGGGATTGCATTGGTGGCATTTGTTTCTTTTGTAATATTTCTGCCTTTGTTTCGTTATTTTCTCTCCAACCCCCAAATGTTCAACTATCGGGTCATCAGCCGTCTGACAGGATCCGAACAAGCCTTGCCAGGGAATCCATTGTTCATTTTCTTCAGCAATCTTTGGAAAGCCTGGATTATGTTCCTGTATGACAATGGCAATATTTGGGTCCATTCTGTCACTGGTCGGCCGGCTCTTGACGTTGTAATGGCAGCTTTTTTTGTGATTGGGACCGTGGTTTTATTTGCCCGGTATTTGAAGAAGAGGAATTGGGTCGATTTATTCCTTATAGTCAGTGTGCCATTGTTGATGTTACCTTCCATTCTTTCATTGGCTTTTCCTGACGAAAATCCATCCCTAAATCGGACAGCCGGTGCTATTATTCCGGTTTTTATCATTAGCGCCATCGGCTTTGTTACAGCCATTAACTCGCTGTGGCGGGGAATGTTAACCTGGATGGGAAAAACAGCGGTGGTCCTTTTCACCGGCGGTTTGCTGATCGCCATGATGGTCACTAATTACACATTGGTTTTCAAGGACTATAAGGACCAATACCTGCAAAATGCCTGGAACACTTCTGATATTGGCAGGGTGATCCGTGGTTTTGTGGATACCATTGGCACCGAAGATACAGCCTACGTGATTCCCTATCCTTATTGGGTGGATACCCGCCTGGTGGGGATCAATGCCGGTTTCCCCACCAAGGATTACGCGTTGAATGCTGATGGATTTACCGGCACATTATCTGTTCAGAAGCCTAAGTTGTTTATCCTCGACACCGAGGACCAGGCAGATCTGGAAATCCTTCGTTCCTTGTATCCCAAAGGTGTCCTCTATACTTATAAGGACGAATATCCGGGCAAGGATTTCCTGATGCTGATGGTACCGGCAAACTAGAGTTCAAAGTATTGTAGTGAGACAGACTGGATGAGTAGCTTATTTTGGAGCAACCTGAAGAAAATAAGTCAGGGCAATCTGGTGCGCGATATTGCCCTGGTATTGGTTATTCTATGTATTGCTTTGGGTGCCTGGGTATTGCGTACCACCGGGATCGAATGGGACCAGAATTTTCACTTGCATCCCGATGAGCGGTTTCTCACCATGGTGGAAACCAGTATCCAACCCCCCGCTAATCTATCAGAGTATTTCAACACTGCCATTTCCCCCCTGAACCCTGCAAATCGGGGGTACACCTTTTTCGTTTATGGAACATTACCCATCTTTCTGGTCCGTTACCTGGGTCAGTGGTTTAACCAGATGGGGTACGACCAGGTAAATGTTCTCGGGCGCCTTGTTTCCGCCACATTTGATGTTGGAACGGTCTTAATTATTTTCCTCATCGCTCTCAGGTTGTATAAAAAGATGCTGTTGTCGCTCCTGGCATCTGCATTTTATGCCGTAGCAGTCCTTCCCATTCAGCTTTCCCACTTTTTTGTCGTTGAAACGGTCACAAATTTCTTTGGATTCCTGACTTTCCTGATGGCTGTATACATTTTTACCAAACCTCATTCAGAGGCTTTTGTTGAAAATATTTCCGGTATCCGTTCAGGTGGGAAAACATTCTCCGAGAAGTTATCTGCCTGGTTCAAACACTCTGGGTCACATCTGCTCCTGTACGCGTTTTTTGGTCTTGCCATCGGGCTGGCTGCAGCTTCGAAAATCAATGCGATCGCCTTATTTCTGTTGCTTCCCCTTGCCATGCTTCCCGTGCTATTGGTCGAAAAAGAGCATTGGGCCGATCGTTTCTGGCGCTTCCTGGTGCCAGCCGGGTTGATCACTGGAATAGTTGCCTTTCTGACATTTCGGTTCTTTCAACCCTATGCTTTCAATGGACCCAATTTTTTCAATTTTTCGTTGAATTCAAACTGGGTGGCAAATTTAAAGGAATTATCAAACCTTAGCTCACCTTCATCTAATTTCCCACCAAACGTGCAGTGGGCAGACCGACCGATTTGGTTTTCGTTGCAGAATTTAGTCACCTGGGGATTGGGGCTGCCGTTGGGGATTCTAGCCTTCGCCAGTTTAATCTGGATGATCTGGCGAACAATAAAAGGGGGCTGGAAACAGCATCTCCTCCTTGTCGTTTGGACTATCGTATATTTCACCTGGGGATCCTTAGTTTACAACCGCACGATGCGTTATCAGATGCTGGTCTACCCGGCTCTAACCATCATCGCAGCGTGGGGCGTAATTTCTTTATTTGGCAAGGGAGAAGAGTTAAAGCAAAAGGCTAAGAAAGCTCTTTCTATTATTATCAAGACTTTCGCCGTGGCGGTTGGGATAGCAGTTTTAGGATTGACTACCGCCTGGGCGATTAGTTTTATTCATATTTATACCCAACCGATCACGCGCATCGAAGCCAGCGCTTGGATTTATCAAAATGTTCCCGGACCGTTAAACCTGGAGATAAAAACTTCCGACC
>JBGQAS010000457.1:0-2099 GCA_041494435.1 Anaerolineaceae bacterium
GGATGCACGTACTTCTTTATATTTGGAACCCGGTTTGCTTGGACTGCGACAGACACCTCCTGGAAAAGGAGCTATGGCTCCACGAATCTTTCGAATGGCGCTCCCTGCGGCTTCAGCCGCAGCAAGGACTCTTTCTCTTTCAACTCCGAGGATGATCAAGTTACCCCCACCGACCCCCTTCCCGATTCCAAATGATTCCTCGACAACGAACTCTCCATCTGCTACCGGGATGCGCCAGTAACGTTTGTCTCCAAGGAGTTTGCTGGACTGGAAACCATTGGCAAAGTATCTTAACTTTGCACCGACCTTTGCCATCCTTTCTGCCGCCAACCCATTGAAACAGGCAGAGGTAGCGCTGGGTAGAACCGCCTGGCCAATCCGCAAAAGTAGATGCTCTTCCAATTTTTCGGGGGAATAGCTGAACAATAGGGCTGCCACCCCGGGGCGTCCATCAGGGGTTTCCGACATCGGAACGTTCCCTTCAATACCAGTTTCACATCCGCAACCAATGATTGAAAAAGCCAACCCGGTTGCTGCTTCAGCAGCCTGAAGTGCAAGCCAGGGTGAATCTGCTGTAATGATCAATCGGCTGACCCACATGGGGAATGCTTCAGCAAATGTATTATCAATTTTGACACCTTCTAACTGCATGGTACCTCCAGCCCATCCTTGAACTCGTTATTCTCACCAAGCGCGTAATGCTCGGGTTGAAATGAAATCCAGCGGGAAAGCGAGGAATGGATCGCTTTTCGTCGCCCCTCGTCCCAAGTGGGTCGGACCAACAAAGTTCTTCCTTGAGAGGTTTTTAGAATTCTGCGATTTTTTACAACTACTCGCCCCCGATGCATAACCCAGGCAGGGGTTTCGAACATCGCCTTGATATTGGATTGCTTTTTATAACAGCGGAGTTCCGCCAAAGCGCCGACTCCCAAGTGGCCACGATCCGATAGCCCCAGGGCTTTTGCTGGTCCATAACCGGTCATGGCGAAAACTTCCTCAAGAGAATATTCGCGTTGGCACTCAGACAATCCACTTCTTTTATCACCTGCTGCATGCAGGGAATGCAGCATTTCATTGCGCGACGATCGATTCATCAACCATTCGATCACCTGGGGATAAGCCGTAAAGGGACCGCCATTTGGGTGATCGGTTGTTAGAAACATTCGAGTAGGGTCAGGGAAGCGAAGAAGAAGCTCCATGCCGGTTGCCCACTGCACCGCACTGGTTGGATCGGCAGGAAGATATTCCAACGGGAGGGCATTCACTCCCCCCTCCCCTTCCAGTTGTCGGCTGATCCTGGGTTTACGGGTCATCCGGCGCAGGGAATCCAAGCTGCTAGTATCGGCTGTGATCGCCATGGCTGGACCGGGAATAATCTGACCAACATCGAATGTGAGCTTTTTACTTGATTCGATCGCCCTCACCACCTGCTCAGCTGCCGATGTATAACCCCCCTTACCATCTGTGCCATAAGCATAGAATTGAATATGACATAAATGGGTTCGCTGACCCTCCAATGCTTTTATTGTATTGAGGAAGTCCACCTGATTGCCGGGTTGCCCAAGCCTGCGAGCGTGAAGGTGAACTGAATGGGGCAATCCCATATCATTAACAGCAGTGACCACACCCCGGATGATTTTTCGCTGGGTCAGATCCTTCCATCCAATGGGATCATCCAAACCTGGGGAAGTGTAATTATTCTTCCAGGCGAATCCTGCCCCGGGATTAACCAATTTCACCGCATATCCACCAGAAACCTGGAGCAACCAAGCAATCGTGTCACGGATCTCTGAAGCATCTCCTTTGGCGAGGGCACTCAAAAGCTGCTTGTGATCTCCCATCAGGGTGTACGTCCCCCGATCCACGACCATCATCCGATCCAGATCCTGATGGGTAGTAAGGGAAAGCAAAGGAGAACTTGCTGCATCGAAAAGGGTGGTGTAGCCTAATTTTAGATAACGTTCCGCGGCAGTTTCGGGAGATGAAGCAAGTGTATCCAAAGCAACAGAATTGCTGGATAAGAATTGACGAATGGAATCCAGCCCATAGCCCGCAAAGTGAGAGTGAATTTCCACCCCCGCCGGGGCAAGAACACAACC
>JBGQAS010000088.1:0-6915 GCA_041494435.1 Anaerolineaceae bacterium
ATCCTTTTATTTATCTATGGAACATATTTATCGAACTTGGCTTCTTTGTAATATTCGTCCTCCTGTTGTCAACGGTAAGAAGAGCGCTTGAGCATGAAAGAGATTTGGCTCATAGCGATTATTTGACTGGGGCAGTCAATTCACGGCTATTCATCGAATTGCTGCAAATGGAAATTAACCGCTCCCAGAGATATCAACATCCCTTTACTATCGCCTATATGGACCTTGACAACTTCAAGTTCGTGAATGACCAGTTCGGGCATCCGATAGGTGACCAGGTTCTTAAGAGTGTGGTCGCTCAAGCCAAAAAGCATTTACGCACAACTGATGTGTTCGCGCGGCTCGGCGGCGATGAATTTGCGGTGCTCTTGCCGGAGACCGACCAGGAATCCGCTAAAGTTGTCTTTTCGAAAATTCTCTCCGACATTTCAATTGGGATGCAGGAAAGTAATTGGTCCGTAACCTTTAGCATTGGTGTATTAACCTGCCTTACCGCTCCGCATTCCACAGACGAAATAGTTAAGATTGTTGATAATTTGATGTACTCAGTAAAGCGGGAGGGTAAAGATTCAATCAAATACTCCACTTACGCGAGCTAATCCATATATGCTCTGAAGGTGAAAAAGCCATAATGAAAAAGGTAATGGCTGTTGATGGTCAGAGTGAGTTGGGGATATAAAATCTAGTTTATGATATTCAAACTACTTTATGAATTGACATTGATAGATATTTGATGTATAATTAAACCGGTTTAGTAAACCGCTATAGTTTTTACTAAGATCTACCCTAAATAGAACATATAACTTAAGAATCACTAGTAAAAAAGGAGGTGCAGTAATAGTTTCTAGCTAATAGAAGAGGAAGAGGAATCAGTAACAATTCATATCTCATTTTCGGAGGAAAATAAACTATGAGAAACAAATGTTTTGTTCTATTCATCGCTGTAGTCACTCTCCTGCTGACCTTAAGTGCTTGCCAACCCACAGCGCCGACCCAACCAGCTGCCACCCAACCAGTTGCTACTCAACCAGCTGCCACTGAGAAACCGTTCACTGCACCTGTTGTGATTACTTTCTGGCACCAGTACGACAAAGTGAATGCCGCTCTCTTGGACATCCTAATCAGTGAGTTCAATGCTTCGCACCCAGATATTCAGGTCAATGCTGTTATGCAGCCAAGTTATGATGAGTATAAAACGCTTATCACGACTTCCATCCTTGGAGGCACGACTCCCGATTTAGCTGCAGTTGACTTGATCTGGGTACCTGAATACGTGAATGACGGTGCTCTTCAATCTTTGGATGGGTTCATCAGTTCTGACAGTCAATTCAATATTGACGATTTCTATCCCATGTTGACAAACTACGATGTAATGGGTGGTAATCGCTACGGTTTGCCCTTTACAAGCAACAACATGCAACTGATCTGGAATAAGGATCTATTCACTGCCGCAGGTTTGGATCCGGAGAAACCCCCAGCGACTTGGGATGAAATGAAGGCTATGGCCGAGCAATGTTCCAATGCAGCCAAAGGAATTGTGGGATTCGAGTTCTACACCCAGCCTGTCGGCGAAGGCATCACTTGGCAGTTTCAGGTTTGGCTGTGGGCAGCAGGGGGTGAATTCCTGAACACTGACAATACTGCAGCAGCTTTCAACTCACCCGAAGGTCTGAAAGCACTTACTTTCGTTTCCGATATGCTTAAGGGTCAAGGATCCGCTCCTGGTCCGTGGGGAGCATTTGGTGACCAAAAAGCCTGTATGCAGATGGATGGGTCCTGGCTCTTTGGATACCGCAAAGGTGCTCCTTTCCAGTGGGGGATAGCTCCTATTCCAGCTCCGGCTGGAGGAACAACTGCCAGCAACACTGGCGGTGAGCACCTCATCATGTTTAAGAATTCGGCTCACCAGGAAGCAGTATGGGAATTTATGAAGTACCTGACTAGCCCGGAAATCCAACTGCGGTGGGATATGGCGACAGGCTTTTTACCAATCATCAAATCTGTTGGTGAGAACCAGAACTACTTGAACTGGGTGAATGTAACTGAACCCCGCATGTTGCCATTCATCCAGGGAATGCCCTATGCACATACACGACCCGCTACACCATTGTATAATCAAATCTCCGATGCTTTCTCGCGGGATATCCAAGGTGCGATGCTAGGGACAGCTACACCGGCAGAAGCCCTGGCTTTGGCCGAAAAGGATGTCAATGCTATTCTCAAATAATAAATGACAGATTTTCTCAAATAGTTCAATAAGGCAGCAGAATCAAAAAGCGATCTGCTGCCTTAAAATGATAATTGCTTGGTTCTATTGAGTGTTCTGGAATAAGAATCACCCTTGTCAGGAGCAAAATAAAGATGCGACAAATCTTCTCTAAAAAACGGTGGAGTGATGGGATGACAGGATTACTATTCCTTTTGCCCTCCTTCTTGTTGTTTGCGGTCTTTAGCTTCTATCCAATGTTCGCTGCCATCCGGCTTAGCTTATATAAATGGGACAATCTGTCTGTTCCTCCAGCTTTCACTGGATTAACCAATTATATTGAGTTATTTAGTAATGATCGTTTTTGGAACTCTTTGCGTGTGACCTTTATTTACACAATTGGGGTTACGGCAATCAGTATTGCAATCGGGCTCATAATTGCCGTGGCTCTTAATCAACGGTGGCTGGTCATGAAATCATTTTGGCGTGTTTTGTGTTTTCTCCCAATTGTGACCCCAACAGTGGCTGCATCGATGGTTTGGATACTTCTGTTCAATCCCAATTTTGGATATGTGAACACCGTGTTAGGCTTTCTTCATATACAGAGGCAGACTTGGTTGTCCAATGTGAATTTGGCGCTGCCAACAATCATGTCTTTGGGCATTTGGAGACGCGTGGGTTTTACTGTGATCGTGTATTTGGCCGCGTTGCAAGCTATTCCACAAGAATACTATGAAAGCGCTCGAGTTGACGGCGCGGGCGCATGGCAAACTTTCTTTGGGATCACTGTGCCCTTGATTTCTCCAACTACCCTTATGTTGGTAACTCTAGGGATGATCGACTCTTTTCTGGTTTTTGATCAAGTTCTGGTGATGACCAGAGGTGGCCCGTCAGACGCTACAATGTCCATTGGGGTATTCCTCTATACCAGTGCCTTTAGTTTCTTCAAGATGGACCTCGGTTCTACTATTTCCGTAGTCATGTTGTTCATCATAGCCACTATCACCATCCTCCAATGGCGATTTGTTGGATTTGGGAAAAGCGAGATTGAAGCAATATGATGAATACACACCCCATTTTAAAGAAAGTGAAAATCACTTATCCACACAGACATTTTTCTTTACCCGGTACGCAAAAAATCTCATTGAATTTGGCACTGTTGCTGTTCTTGATTCCCACTATCATGGTGATCATTGTTCCCTATATGTGGATGATTACAGCATCCCTGAAAGAAAGGGGTCGTATTGGAGAACCTCCTTATCTGTACCCCACGACATTTGATTTCTCAAATTATCAAAAGGCTTTTGAGGGAGCTCCTTTTGCACGTTATTACTTGAATACTACAATTGTCGCAGTATCCGTGGTTATTTCGCGTATTGTCATAGGGGCGATGGCCGCCTATGTTTTCACTTTCTTGAAATTCAAGGGTCGTGATGTTCTTTTCCTACTTTACCTATCTACAATGATGGTTCCTTTCTACGCAATTGTTATACCGATTTACCTGATCATTCGTGATTTGCAGTGGTTCAATACTTTCCAAGCCCTTATCGTACCGCGAATGGTGGATGCGTTTTCCATACTACTCTTGCGACAAGCTTTTATTACAGTACCTCGTGATTATATTGATGCTGCTCGAGTAGATGGTGCTTCACATTGGAAGGTTCTTTGGAGCATCATAATGCCCCAGAGCCTTTCTTCAGTGCTCACGGTAGCGATCTTCAGTTTCCTGTTCATCTGGAATGATTTTTTCTGGCCACTCCTTGCAGCTAACGAAGATAAAATGCGACTTATCCAGACAGGTCTGCAAGCTTTTAATGGTCGCTACAATACCGAATGGACCTACTTAATGGCCGGTACGGTTATTGCGACCATTCCACCGATATTGATTTTCCTGGTGGCACAAAAGCAATTTGTATCCGGTCTGGCACGCTCGGGGTTAAAAGGTTAACCTTTACAACTATGATGACTCCTACTGACCTAGAATGGGTTAATGACGCTATTTTCTATCAAATTTTTGTGGACCGGTTTGCCAATGGCGACTCGACGAATGATCCACCTGATGTGGTCCCTTGGGGATCGCTTCCCAAGCGGGACAATTTCTTCGGCGGCGATCTCCAGGGCATCTTGGACCATCTCCCATATTTAGAAAACTTAGGTGTTACGGCACTCTATTTAACTCCAATTTTTAAAGCACGTTCCAATCACAAGTACGATTCTTCCGATTATTTGACCATCGATCCTTCTTTTGGTTCATTCGATTTATTCCGTCACTTTGTGGATGAAGCTCATTCAAGAGGAATAAGGATTGTATTGGACGCTGTATTTAATCACTGTGGAAATACTTTTTGGGCATTTGAAGACATTCAAAAAAAAGGTGCTTCATCCAAATATGCTTCGTGGTTCTTTATCGATCATTTTCCGATAATTCAAGATCCGCCTAATTACCAAACCTGTGGCGGTGTCTGGTCTATGCCAAAGTTAAACACTCAAAATCCTGAGGTGAGGGAGTATCTACTCAATGCGGCAACTTATTGGATTAAATCTTGTGGCATAGATGGTTGGCGTTTGGATGTCCCTTGGAAGGCATCGATGGATTTTTGGAGGCTGTTTCGAGAACGGATCAAACAAATAAAACCAGATGCCTACATTGTAGGAGAGGTTTGGCGAGATCCGCGACCGTGGCTTAAAGGTGATACGTGTGATGGCGTGATGAACTATCCGCTTCGGAATTTTATTCTTGATTACTGTGTTTTCGATACAATGGACGCAGAGGATTTCGATTATGAGATCAATCTCCTGCGACAGGCAAATGGACCTACTGCAAATTTTCAATTGAACTTGCTTGGTAGTCATGATACCACTCGCTTATTAACGCTTTGTAACGAAGACATCGCCAGGGTTATTCTGGCTGAGACTTTCCTTTTCACCTATGTAGGTGCTCCCATGATTTACTATGGTGATGAAATAGGGTTGCGAGGTGGTAATGATCCAGATTGTCGAAAGAGTATGTCCTGGAAAGAGACAGAGTGGGAGGATAGGTTAGTTACTATTCATAGGAAATTGATTCATGCTCGCAAAAAACATCCTGCTCTAAGGAGAGGAGATTTTGTACCTCTATTTATATACAATGGTGTCTATGCATATCTGCGGCGCTTGGATGACGATGAGGTGATCGTAATTCTTAACCCACGAGAAGAACGCCATCAGATTAAAATACCTTTGGGTAATTTAAATATCAAAGGGAAATGTTGGAAAAATATATTGGAAGAAGGCACATTTAACGTTGTGGATGCTCATCTTCAAATTGAAAAATTACCATCGAAGAGTGCTTTTATCCTCATTCCTCAAAGTGAAACACTCTCTTCGGAGGCCTGATGTCTCGAGTTACGATAAAGGAAATTGCAGAGAAGGCTGGTTTATCAGTCACATCGGTATCATTTGCATTCAACAACCCTAACCGTTTACCTGAAGCAACTGTTCAGCGCATTCTGGAAGTAGCTGAAGAGCTTGGTTACATCCCTGATCCCATTGCCCGTAGCATGAGCACCGGGCGTACTGGTACCTTGGGCATCTTAGTGCCTCAACCGATCACTGAGATTAATCGAAATCCTTTTCTATACGAGTTTCTGGAAGGCGTTGCGGAGGTGTGCACAGCTGCCGGTTACTCTCTGATGATTGTTCCTCCTCTTGAAGGAAGTGTAAGACGCGCTATTAGTGTGTCGGCAGTTGACGGGTTTCTAACCTTGGGTTTGGAAGTGTTCAAATCCACGATGAGGGTATTGAGCCAGCGTGATGTACCTTTCGTTATGGTGGATGGTGACCCGATTGAGGGTGTTCCGGCAGTGAATGTGGATGAAGTGTCTGGATCCCATGCAGCTATGACATATATTCTAAGTGAAGGACATCGGGATATTACTATTCTGGGAATTCGGTCAGGAAAAGATGGACGATTTGAGGAATATACAGGTACATTGCATCGACGAATGGAAGGTTACTTGAGCTCTTTGGCAGCATTCAACCTTGAGCTGGATCAGCAACGAATTCAATTGATTGAATGCTCAAGTACAATAAGTGGTGGCCACGATGGCTTCCATCAATTATGGAGAAAAAAAAATCACCCCACTGCAGTGGTTGCCATGAGTGACATTATAGCTATTGGTGTTATTGATTCTGCCAAGCAATTGGGTATCAGGATACCTGAAGATCTTTCGGTCATAGGTTTTGATGACATTTCGCTTTCCAGATTAATCACACCTGCTTTAACCACAGTATCGCAGCCTTTGCAACGTAAAGGTAAAATTGCTACTGAACTTTTGGTTAAGTGCATCGAAGGCGATTGTAATTCTTCCCACATTCTTTTGAAAACGAAACTGATCGTTCGCGAGTCGGTGAGATCCCATATCTAAGAAAGGTTCGTAAGAAAATATTTTTTTCCTGCGTTCGACATCTCGAAATCTTCTTCCCCCAAGATTAAGGTTCATCAATAAGACAAAGCTGGAAAAGGGCAGGTTCACCGTTGTTTGGTACCCTCGTAACAGTTTCTGTGGAGAGGGTCGTAGCGTTTGGCGCGGAGAGGATTCGTTTATCGTTTCAGATTTCCAAAACGAAAACGAATCAATTGGAGTCTCTTAGCTTCTGCAAGTGTTGATACCTCACTTGCTCAGGGCGGCGTCCTCGCCGCTGTTTTTACCCCTCCTTGGCAGCAGCCA
>JBGQAS010000070.1:0-7659 GCA_041494435.1 Anaerolineaceae bacterium
ACATCCAAAACCAATTGAACCCCGATCTGTAATTTGCCAGGATTCTCGAGGTTATATTGAACGGCATTATCCACCAGATCTTGGACTGCACGAAAAATCATCACTTCCAGGAAAGATTGCAACCGCTTTTCTCCACCCGAGATTGAAAAATCAATCTCAACGTTATTCTCTTCCTTGAAATTGTCCAGGTAACGGCGTAGGGTTGGAACGAGGCCCAGATCATCCAGCATCATCGGTCGCAAGTCCGATATGAACCCTCGAATTTTTTGAAATGTTGACATCGCGGAAGTTTTCAGGTTGGTTAACTCTTCCTTGGCTTTTACACTATCTATATCCAGATACCGAGAAGCAATATCCGCCTGGACGATAAAATTTGACATAGCCTGGGCAGGACCATCGTGCATTTGCCTTGAGAGTCTCTGCCTTTCTGATTCCTGGGCATTTACCAGCATTTCAATTGAGTTAATTTCTTTTGACTGACCTGAATCAGCAGGTTTATTGAATGCGCGAGCATAATTGATGGCTTTTTGCAGCATCAAGATATATTTGTTCAAATCATTTTGTTCAATCTGGAGTTTTTCCAATTGACCCCGAAGAACAATCATCCTTTGTTGTGTTTCCAAGGCACTTTGAATAACCCCTTTGACTTCTTCAGGGATTTCTTTACCAAACATATTTAAATTCTGAGTCAATTGACCAGTCACTGATGCATTCTTCTGCACAATTTTTGCTAATTCAGATTGGCTTTGATTCAGGATCAAAGTTAAATCTTTGAGCGTTTTCTTCGACTGGTCCAATTCATTTTTGAGTTCAGACTCGAAATCTTCGGGCACGAGAGAAGACTGACTTTGTGGATTTACCTGATCAATGGCCATAACCCGACTCCTGATCTTGACTATTCCAATTCTCGGAATTCAATTTTTCAAAGTATAGCATAACCTGTTAAAAGATAAAGGTCAGGGGGTATTGATCTTAAACACCTGCATATTTGTTCCCCCTGCCTCAGGCGAATATTTTCCATTGGATGAATAAATGGGGGCTTTTCCACGTACCAATTCCGGATACCAATCTGGAAAAGTCATTAGATAGTCAGCACCCTTCTCATGGATATAAGTATCCAGCAAACTTTCGTCGCGAATAAAAGGAATTACTTCGGGGGTCACCAAGCCAGCCAAATCAAGTATCAGCCTATTCCCAAAAAATCCCAGGGCTCCAATATCATGAGCTGCGATCAGCGAACCCGGTGGAGTATTTTCGGCAATCCATTTCGAGGTATCCACCATCTCTGTTTCAATAATGGCTACGTCAAAAGCATATGTCCTGGCTCCTGCAAGAAAAAAAACTGCCAATATCCCATAGATAGACCATCGCCACACTTTTTCAAGGACAAAACCAAACCTGGAAGGGCGAATTCTTTCCAATAATCCAAACGTGCCCACGCCTCCGAAAACAATCGGGATGGCCATGGTCGGAATTAGGTAGCGACCATTCTGATAGGTCACCGGTAGTCGAAGGACATAGATCAAAATAAAACCCAGGAACCAGATAGCAATACCCAGAGTTCTCCACTCTTTATGTTTGATGAACTGGATGATTTGATAGATGAAACCGGGGAAAAGGATTATCCCCACCCCACTGAATGGTAGTTTTAATAGATTCCATAATCTAAGAAAGATATTTTGTTGCAGCAAGATGGCATATTCCATCTGTTTAGCCAGGAAAGTGTTCGGAAAAATCATCCCTGAAAGAGATTGGTTGAGGATGACATAGGGAACAACAAATATCAGCACCCCTCCAAATAGAAAACCTAGATCTACAAAAGTTTTTCTACTAGCAGAAGACGTAAATATCAAGAACCAAATCAACACTCCAAGAAAGGTTATTCCTTCCGGACGAACCCAAATAGCTAGTCCTACCAGGCAACCTGCCAACAACCAGCGCCATTTTTGATCGGATAATCCCAACCAAAAACTGATAATCCCAATAAGCGTAAATAATACTGTTTCCATCCCTGAGGTTGCTGCCCAGGTAAAATGCCATTCGAATATCAAGAATATCCCGATGATGGGAAATGCAGGTGAGTACAAAGTACTGATATTGCGAGCTAGCTTTTCACCCACAAAACCGAGAGCGAATAGGAGCAAAGTGTTGGACAGAAATGTCCAGATGTAAGGACCCACATTAAGAATATAACTAATTGAAAGAAGTAAAGTCCAGAATGGCGAGGTTGAACCTGAAGTGGATTGACCGGGGGAATAAGCCCATTGTCCAAATTGGATCAAATTCCGGGCAAAAGTTTGATGTATCCAGGCATCATCCAGGGGAAAACCGATTCGAAAAAATAGAATACTATAAAGCAGATAGATCCCAACTGCCAAAAATGATGCGATTAGTAGATAAATTGTGTTCCGTTTTCCATTTAAAGAGTTGGTTATCTTCATCGACTCCTTTAGTTCGACTGAAAAGAGTAAACCTGATATTTCCCCACCTTGAATAGATAAGTGAATCCTCCCTGTGAAATAGCCTGTGAGTAAAAGGAATCCAATCCCCAGGGGTGGTTCTCGTCGATGGCGAGGATATCCACCTTATATCTTTGGGCAACATTTTCGAGCGTTTTAACATCGCCATCCGGGATGACAAAAGCGGATCTACCCGTTGTGACGTAATAGCCCGGTGGATTTCCAATTAAAATCTCTTGTTCTACCGGGAACCCATTTGCCAGTAATTCTGTTTCAATTTGTTGGTAGTGCATGTGTTCCTGTTCCCATATAGGATTCTTCGGGTCACCGCCGATCACTTTCTGCCAAAAAACAATTGTCGAAAATAATAAGACCAGAAAAATAATGGCAGGGACGAACATCTTCGCGGAACGAATTAATTGCCATCCTCTTTTGGCTACTCCCCATTTTAAGAAAACCCAAAACCCGATCCCGGCCAATGCCCACAGGATAATCTGAAATGCGGACCCAGAATGAAAATACCCACCTCGAGATCCCGAAAATGGAAATACAAAAGTACTCACTGCAAATTGTATAAGTAACATGAAAGAGAAATATTTCAAAATCCTGATACTGCGATATTTCAGGAAAGCAATGATTATAAAAGGAACCAGGAATATTTCTCCCTGGACAATTAACAGTGTTTGCAGGTTTTGCCAAAATGCAAAAAGATACTCCTTGAAGTGAGCAAGTATCCCAACGTTCCACCAATGGCTCAAGGTCAGCAAAGATGAAGGGTAAATGAATGTCTGGTTGTAATCTGTAAGCCAAAGGGTTTTGATTCCCCCAGGCGCCATCCAGGAATCAAACAAAGAGAAATTCCGCACGTACCACCCAGCAGTAACTAACCCAAACCCGGCTACCAAACATAAAATTCCCCACAAACCATGCCATATTTGTTTTTCTTTTCCCCATCCCTTTGCAGCAAAAACGACCAGACCAACTCCCGCGACTGCCCATAAGAGTCCATCTGCTCGGGTAAGAACAATCAGACCTCCGAGAGCTCCCAATAATGCACAAAAGAATAAATACAACGGCTTGAACCGACTCGATTTCTCAAATAGAGTCATACCCACTTCAAAAAAACAGGCTCCCAGTAACATGTAGAGAAGGAATGTTTCAGGCAAACCGATGTAAACCAAATAGAAGCCGGAAAGAATGGAGAACAAGGCGGCCATCCAGGCTAATCTACGTTCTCCGGAAATTCGTAAAGTAATATGTGCAGCCAGGATAGGAATAAATCCGGAGAGCAAGAAAAAGGGGATCCTGGAGACTGGAAAACTCAAGTTTCCTGTTAAAAAGAGTGCAGCACTGGAGACAAGGGAAGCAAGTGGCATCCAATAGGTAAAGGACGGATGGGGAATCCCTTTCGGATCATCCAAATAATTCCACACAAAGTCCTCATTGAAACCTTTTCCACTGGCAAAATGAACAGCATTCGCATAGTAATAGTCAGCATCCATATAGCCGGAAGATTTTTGAAAAGTGGATGCCAGGAAGATAATCCCTACTTCCAAAACGAAAAGAAAAATGTAGACCTTTTTTTGCATGGAAATCTAGCGTTGTTGTTGGGATGCTATTTCGTCATACCATACGCTGGGAGGTTTTACCACCCACCATTTGACCCAGTACAACATGAGAATCAATGCCGCAGGCAAGATCAAGAACATGATAGGACTTTGGACTGGCTGGTCAAGATGCTGCAAAGTTGCCAGGAATACCACCCATAATCCAAAAAACAAGAGGATCATGATTCCCCAAATAATCACATCACCCCGTTTTTTCCACCTTTCTGTAATTATCTTAAAGATCAGAACGAGCGCTGGAAACATGATGATGAAATTCCCGGCGTCTGATTGAATTCCTGCCCATTGGCTGCATACCAGGGTCAGGCAAGCGGTCCACATGAATCGATCTGTATCCCCCTTCCGGGATAACCACCATTCAACGAGCAACATGGCAATCACCAATACAGTGAGTGCAATACCTACTCTCGATCCAAAGCTGGGCCAGAAGGATTGGAATACCGTTTGCAGAGTTCCGGGTGGGTTATAACTTGTATAGCGGATTACCTCGCGGATGTTTTGAATGATCCAATCAGGGATTAGCAATGAGGCAAATGCAATCAAAATGCCCAACGCGATGAAAAACCAAAGGATGATCTTCCCTCTCTTGTGAGTGATGGCCCAAAAAAAGACAAGAAGGATGAAGACCAGCACTGCTTGCGGCTTGATTGTGGTTAAAGCTAGAAGCACACCTGCCAATTCATCAAACCCATTTTTCAAAGCCAATAATACGCCTACCAACCCCAACCCAATAAGGATCACGACATTCCCATTCACCACGGTGCGAAGAGCGTGATACCAAAATAATGAAAAAATCAATAGTCCAATGATAATTCCCCTGCGAGGTTTCCAGCTAAACAAACGGATCGAAAAATAAGTAGTAGCTATGACCCCAAACTCCAATAGAGTCATCCAAATACTTCGGGCAAGGTCAAAATTGTTGATGAGGAGGAACGGGCCAAATATCACCACCGAGTACAGAGGATAGGCAACACGCAATTCATGCTGCCCCGGGGCTGCGGCATGCCCGTACACCGCATTTTGAATTGCCAGGGCGGCTTGGTCAGAATAAGGACTAATTCCTTGTTGGAAGAACAGTCGCAGACCAATCCAGTGAACAAGGAAATCAGTCCCACCTGGATTTTGTCTTGCATACAAATAATTCCCCAACACAAGTAATCCTATGGCCAGGACCACCAACAGACCAACAATGATCCCCGATCTCGATCGCCGAACGTTTTTCACATCATTTACTTGTTTTTCCATGTTTAGCCTGACCAAATTATAATTCAGCGATCTATTATACGGTAACAAAAAGCGGATGGCTGTTCTCCATCCGCTTTCAATTTTAGAATTTATATTTTTCGATGATAAACCCGATGGTTCTTGTAAGGTTTTGCACCTGACGTGATCAGATCTCTTCTCATCTGCTTGGTAGTTTCTGCCACCTGAGTCAGTTCTGCATGTTCAAAATTGAAGCTGTTTAAAGTCCGCTCCATCTCATAATAGAGCAAGGCATTTCCACCGCGACCTTGAAATTCGGGCAATACCCCTGCTCCGTTGAGCGAAACCCAGCAAGTTCGTTTCATCTCGCCTAAAATATCGATAATGGCACCGGGGGTCAAGAGAGAAACCTTGCCACCATGTCGCTGCATAGCTGCTGAAACATCCGGAAATCCCAACAAGAACCCCACCACATCATCATGATGCGTGATGAGCTTTATCAAAGAAGGTACTGCATTTGTGATTAGATTGTCGAGGATGAATTTAATTTCCCGGTTGGTCAGAGGATAATATTCCCAGTTATAAATAAATGTTTTGTTATAGGCATCTCCGATCCGTTGTGCCCATTTCCTCAAGTCACTCTTGGAAGTGAAATTCGAAACCTGGAATGTCCCGCGTTCCTGCACTCTTCGTGCAACTTCCCGAACCTTTTCGGGCAATACGTAAGTGTCTTTTTTCAAATAGCACGAGACAAAATCAACCTCTTTTTCAAATCCGAGTTTCTCCAATAAACGCACATAATAGGGGAAGTTGTAATTCATCATGTTCATCATCTGGCGATGCTCGTACCCTTCAATGAGAATCCCATATCCATCAAAGGCGCTGAATCCTTTTGGTCCAACGATTTCATTCAATCCACGTGCTTTTGCCCATTCGAACGAACGATTGAAGAGGGCGTCAGCTACTTCCTGGTCATCGATGCTGTCAAACAAATAGAATTGGGCTTTTTTGGTCGCATGATACTTGTTATAGGAACAATTCTCCATGGGAGCGATTCTTCCTGCAACCTTGCCATCCTTGACTGCAATAAAGAAATCGGCGTCATTTAACTCGTAAAAAGGGTGCTTCTTCTTGTTCAACATAACTTGAAGATCGCTAAAAAAGGGAGGAACCCATTGAGGAGTTCCTTTGTAAAGGTCATAATGAAATTGGATGAATCGGTTTACCTGCTTTTTATCCTTCCAATCTACCTGCTCGATTGTAACCATGATCACCTCGGGTATGGATTTTCTTCAAAAGAGTATATAACACAATCTCCCAAAAACCAATTCGTATATTCTCACCATTCTTTGGTAAAATTTTCCTACAGGACAAACTATGCCAAAATCAGTGCTTCTTTCCGAAATCTCTGAACAACCCCGAACAATTGAAAAATTTCTATCCAACGAATCAAAACATGTTGAGAGAATCTGTAAAGAGATCTCGGGAAAATTCGACTACATTCTCATCGCAGCCAGGGGTACTTCAGATAACGCTGCTCGTTATGCACAATATGTTTTTGGCATCCAAAACCGGATCCAGGTGGCGCTGGCAACTCCTTCACTTTTCACCATATACAACACTCCACCAAACTTGAAAGGTGCGTTTGTCATCGGGATCTCGCAATCAGGTGAATCGCCGGATATTGTTTCCGTAATAAAGGAAGCTCACCGACAAAATTGCCCTACTTTGGGGATCACGAATTTTGAGAATTCACCCCTGGCAAAATCTTCCGATTCTACATTTCTTCTTAATGCTGGAACTGAAAAAGCAACAGCTGCCACAAAGACTTATACCAGTTCGTTGTGTGCGTTGGCACTTCTTTCAGCTTCTTTGAGGGAACACTCTGAATCGATAGAGCAACTCAATGAAATGCCAGGGATTATGCAAAAAACCATTGACCTTCAATCCAACGTGCTCTCCGAGATCCAGCGCTACCGCTATGCTGAGCAATGTACAGTGATTGGTCGTGGATATAACTATTCCACAGCCTTCGAGATCGCGCTCAAGATCAAAGAACTCAATCAAATCATCACAGAACCCTATTCCTCGGCAGATTTTCGTCATGGTCCAATTGCCATGATTCACAAGGGGACACCCATTTTTGTAGTGGCTCCCAAAGACCAAATGTCCCTCGATATTTTCGAACTAATCCACACATTAGAGGAAAAGGGTGGAGAGATCATAGTTGTATCGAATGAAAAAAACATTCTCGACAAAGGAAAACCTGGTTTTCCCATCCCGGCAGACATACCGGAATGGTTAACTCCCTTGGCTGCCGTAATTCCGGGGCAATTGTTTGCCATGCAATTAGCTATCGAAAAAGGTTTGGA
>JBGQAS010000135.1:0-5774 GCA_041494435.1 Anaerolineaceae bacterium
ATAGATGGCGGGTGTTTCAAAAAACCAATCAAGATCACTTTTGATCGGTAGCCCGCAAGATCAATTTCAAAACGATAATCACCACGAGGGAAGCAACAAGTGTCGCCACCATCCCCAGCACAGCCAAGGTGAGCACCTGGTCTTCACGAACTTCCACTTCCCGCAAGGATCGGGCAGATAAAACAAACCCTGGATTGGCGCCCTCCACTTTTACGATGACAGTTGCCAGGCGGATACCGGCATCGGGTTGCCAAGTAATTCGGTCCTCTCCATGATGGTTGACATAATCAATCACCCCGGCAGGAAGTTTTGGAGGAACTCCATGTAATTCACCCGACCAGGTAAGTGGACGACCGGATTCATCGAGCACCATGCGGAAGGGTGCCATGCTTTGCGCAATGTCGATTACGGCCTGAGGGACGACAGTCTTGGGATCTGCGCCCTTTGCCAGAGCCGCAGCTGCATCTTCCGCTTGCTGGATCTGGGGATCATTGGCACCCTGCCGTAAAAGTTGCTGAGGGATCAGGTACAACATTCCCGAAAGGGCAACAATCACCACTGCCAGGGGAATCCACTGTTTCAGCACTGACTTTATGAATTTACCCATGTTAATTCTTCTGTCTTTTCAAGAGACCCATTATAGCCCCAAAAATTGTCTCAATTTTCGAAAAAAGGCAAGGGAACCGGATGATGTAAAATGGAAGAAGTCATGGAAAATTGTCTTTTTGTGTCTGATCTACATGGGAAAACAGGCCGGTACAAGGCTCTTTTCAGTGTAATCCGGTCTGAAAAGCCCAAAGCGGTTTTTGTTGGAGGGGATTTGCTGTCGGGCTTTGGTTTCCCTCCTGAGTTCATTTTGGAAGTTGCCCTATCGATTCAAGAAATAAAGAAAGAGTTGGCTAAAGTTTCTCCCAGGGTATTCATCATTCCGGGAAATGACGACCCCGGGTGGATCGAAGAGCCCTTAAAAAACTTTGAAAATCTAGGGGTATGGGAGTATATACACAACCGACAGGTGGTCTTCGAAGATCACCGGGTTTTCGGTTATGCCTTTGTCCCGCCAACTCCTTTTTTACTGAAAGATTGGGAAAAGTACGATGTCTCTCGCTACGTAGACCCGGGTTGTATTCCGCCCGAAGAAGGAAGACATACTCAGGACGTAGATGCGGTAAACATTCAATTCAGTACCATCCAGGACGACCTGGAACGACTCACTTCAAATCAAAACCTTGAAAACTCGATTTTCCTTTTCCACGCCCCACCCTGGAATACCAAGCTGGACCGGGCAGCTTTGGATGGCATTTCGGTTGACCACGCCCCCCTCGACCCGCATATTGGCAGTATTGCCATTCGCAGATTTATCGAGAACCGACAACCCCTAATCACATTGCATGGACACGTCCATGAGAGCTCCCGACTCACGGGAGAATGGAAGCAACAAATCGGTCGCACGTGGGCTTTTTCTGCAGCTCATGATGGGGAAGAGTTGGCAATGGTCAGGTTCAACCTGGAATCCCCGGGAGATGCTACCCGGGAACTGATTTCAGTGTAAAAAGTCATTTTTTCTTTTGCAGCGCGGTTCCCAACGCCAGCGGACGCGCCGGATCAGTGACGGCTCCGATTTTCACTGCGTAGCTGTTCCCCCGTTCAATATCATCATCCGTGATCAGATGGACATCCAACAACCGGTCGCTCTTCAACCCGGTACGTTGGAAATTGACCTGAGCCAGGCTTAAGCTCCAACCATCCAGCCAGGTGAGCAACTCCTTGTTTTGAGCTTCGGTTCCGCGGGTGTGGATCATTAAGTCGATGTCGCTCTGCGGACCAGCAGTGGCATTCTTGGTGCTGCCAATGATGTAAATTGCTTTCACTCCGTAGCGGGAGGGGTCAAGGTGGGCAGCGATGTTCTCTGCAGCATGCAGGCGCCAGCGCCAATGGCTATCGGCGTCGGGAGAATTGGGAGAAAACTCTCGATTCCCAGATTCGATAAATTCAACGGGTACGCCGGGTTCAGAAAGGAACCCAATGGCTTCATCCGAATCGGCGTTCAGCAAGATCCGCAGGATATTGCCCGGAGAGGTAGATGAAACATCAATCACCCGGATAATTTCGGAAAGTCCTTGCAGATCAGGCAATAATTCCGAAAGCAAATTCCGGCTGGTATTGAAGTAGCTTTCGTTAAACACAATCTTGGAATCATCCGGGTAAAGCGGCAGGTAATGAATGGAAGCTTCCACCAGATCCTGGAAGAAATGAGTGCCGAAGGAAAGTTCAGGTAAATAATCCTTCTTTCGGCGGGCAATTTCAATCAGCATGGCGGTGTTGTTGATGTCCGAGTAGGTTACCTGCACACCGAGCTTGATATCGCCGCGGCTGCCCCAACGCCCGGGACCCATGAGGATGAATTGTCGCCGGGGTAATACCTTATTGAGCCTGCTGACTGCGCGGGCAATATTGATCATTTCCTGGTAGCTTGCGTTTTCGGAATATTTTACCGGGTCGACGTACACCACATATTTGATCTCAGGGATTTTCCCGTTCGAAATATAGCGGTTCGCAGTGAAAAGGATCTTTTCCCGGGAAATATCGTGGGGAATGACGGAAGAAGAACTGGTAGGACTAAAAGATTGGGCTCTGCACTGCAGAAGATAGAAATTCGTTCCATCGTGAGCAAATTCAATATCGATGGGATGGTTGAACGCCTGTTGTAAAGTGCTGAGGATCGCCTGCATCTGTTTCAGGAACGGGGTTCTCGAGAAAAGCCCTTCCAGGGTGACTATGAAATGGTTGGCTTCAAAATCAGGATGAAGGATGGCAGGCGGCTGGATGTAATCCTGCTCAAGGATGGAGACCATCTGGTTCACCATCGGAATTTCGCGCCCATACTTCTTTATAAAGGGCAGGATCTCGATGGTTTCAAACTTGCGTGTTTTCAGGTTGATGACATCCATTTTCTTGGGGGCGTAATGGATAATCTCGTCCGTGGTGACATTCACGCGCAACCCCGGCTGACCGGGTGTGACCAAGATGGGGTAGTCGTCCGCCATGCGGTCCACAGCCCTGGTGCCCAGCCCGGGGACAATTCGTACCAACCCGTCCTCGCGTTTGATGCGGCTCGACCAGCGATATTCGTTATTGCTGAATGCCACCCCGGCAAAAGCAGGCAGATAATAATTTCCAATCTGCGTGCCAACCACTTCCTGGATCATGATGCCCATCTCTTCATGCTGATCGAGAAAGCCATGCTCGCTGCGGTATTCAATAGGATCCGGTCCAAATAGGGATGCGAAAACTTCGGCAATCGCATCCACCAGGGCTGCCAAACGCTTTTCCTTGCTGCCCTTGTTGGCAATGAACAAGCTTTTGTACTTACCTGCAAATGCCGCTTCGGATTGATCTTCCAGTAAGCTGGAACTGCGGACAATCAGGGGTACGTCCCCAAAATCATCCAATGCCAAGGAAAGGCCTTTTTCTATCTCGGGCGGCATAGATGAACTTTTAAAGAGATGGACAATATAGGGATATTCCTGGCGCACCTGGCTGATGTCCTTGTATTTCTGCTCGATGACATCTTCCATGTTGTTGTAGCTCATGAAATACAGCACACTGTCGGAACTCAAGTACCAGGTGCGGGGGGTTTTGATATTCTTGAAAGTTTCGGCCAGAGCTGGAGTTTTCTTCAGGATTTGTTCGGCGAGCAGCAAACCCGAGCTCTTGCCTCCCAGCTTGCCATGACTGTTCGCAGGATGGATCACCCTTCGCAAAAAATCGCCAAATTCCTCAATATCAATGTAGCGTTTTGCAATTTCGATGAATTTATTCTGGTCGCTTAACGTCCTGCGGATGAGAGAGGTGCGGAACCATTGCTCTCGCGGAGCCGCTAATTCAATCCCTTGGGATGAGAGCAGGCGATAACGTTCGATGGCAGAGCTGATGTCCGAAAACGACGATCCTGGATTTAAAAGGGCATTGATCAGGAACCCGGATCGTTCCTCCTTGATCCATTTTTGGATGTTCTCCAGGATCACATCCCGCGAAAGATGCTGGCTGGCAATCTCGAAGACTTCGCTGCTGACCTGGAGCATATCTTTCATGGATTGCTGCGCGACCGGTTGGTTCTCATCCACTTCGCCATTTTGCTTATGTACGGGGATAAAGCTATCCAACAAACTATCAGCATCGCTAATCCCATGCCAGCCGAGAAAGTTGATCATATGGCGAGAAATACGGAATAGGAGATCGGGGTCTGTGCGCTTGAGCAAGTCCAAGATAATGACCCATTCATTCTTGCCCTTTTGTTTTTGCTTCACTTCCGCTTCGAAGACTTCCTTTAATTGCTGATGCAGCAAGTAAAAACCGAATTGTTCTGCGATGGTATCGATCAATTTGCGTTCTTCGGGCAGGAAGGGTCCTTCACCAGCCTTAAGGCGTTCTTCGAGGTAGTACACCCGGATCGTGCCTACGGTTTCGGCATTCACCACAACTGCTGTGCTCAGCAACCATGGAGTAGGAGTGAATTCACGGGTCCGATAGGTCTTTCCAAGATAAACGATCTCGGTAGCACATATATCCGGGTATTGCCAGGCAGGGGGAATGGCTTTCAAAATGCCTTGGCAAATTTTATCCAAAGATAAACCGGGAGTGTTCAAAAGCTCCTGAACAGTGTACAAACAATTCAATTCCTTGGCGCGCTCTTTCAACTCGTGGATCACTCGATCCAGCGGTTGTGCGGAGGTTTTGGATCCAGATTTCGTCATCATGGTTTTTTGATCACTCCCTTACCGGATAAACCATCTACCAGGATCTTCAGAGGTTTTTTAAGTTCTATGTGCTTTAAGAAAGTTGTTTCCTCTTTTACCGGTTGCCTTGAAAGCCAATCCCAATCCACTTTGTGCGACCCCGCTGCTGGAAGGGTGAAATACTTCACACCCAGGTTGATCAAATTGAGGAAATAATGGGCCCCCTGGCTGAGCTCCATTTTGACGTCATCGCGGGTAGCTTCCACGATCACTTTTGCGCCGGCAACCTGTTCCCAATTGATGGAGATCCCTGTCCAAGGGTCTGTGGTCCCCAACCTGCCGTAAACGATCAGCAGATAGGGTTTGCCTTCGTTCAGCAACTTGCGATTCATCTGCACCAATTCCGGTACCACCTTATCGGTTGCCATGATGTCAAATGTTTCGGATTTGACAAAGACAATATCCCGAATGTTACTCACCGACCCATTACCCAAAATGATTTCAGCAGCTGCCAGAACGTCCTCTCCCACCAGGTCTTTATCCGCCAGGTGGACTTCCGCGGAAGGCACGGTCATGGGTCGGACTTGCAGCAGGCTGAACCGATTGGGATTGAAGGTCATCGCAAATTCAGCTTCCATTGCCACCCCTGTGGATGCTTCACAAATCTTGAGAACCCGGGTGGCGAGGTCGTTAAAAGGAAGAGTTTTTAGAACCAATAATGGAGCGAATGTAAGAGCACGAGCACCTTTCATACCCACGCCTGGCATCAGCCTCTCCGACGCCGGGTCATAGGTGGAAACCAGGTGATACAAGCTGCCATCTTCATCCGCTTCAGCAATACTTTCCTGCATCATATACTCTGTTTCTTTGAACGGCTCATAGGCGATCACTTCGCCCATGTTCACCGCCCAGAATTTCGTTTGGGTGGCTTCCAAGAGCTTATCCACGGAAACAAAAGGTGGTTCCACCATGGGATAAGCCGGAGAATAAGACCAGGACACACCGCCATCCACGATGGTCTTTCCCAATCCCAAT
>JBGQAS010000071.1:0-7581 GCA_041494435.1 Anaerolineaceae bacterium
AAACAAAGACCCTTTTTTTAAGTGTTGGCTCAAAACCGGTAGTGCTGCATCACGAACACAGTAGGGTATTTTTTTTATACCACAAAACAAATCAAGTGAGTAGATATTCGCTTGACAAGTTTTTTCCTTGATTCTATACTCCCCCTTCAATGGATGAATTTCGCTCCTTTATCGCTTTGGAAATCCCCCGTTCCCTCCAAAATGTTTTTTCCCTTCTCATCGAAAGGTTGAAACCTGTTTTTCCACTTCCGATCCATTGGGTACAGGCTGGGAATATCCACCTGACCTTGAAATTCATGGGAAATATATCTCCTTCCACGCTGGAATCTCTCAAACTTGGAATAAAATCCATCCTTGAAGACCTTGAGCCAGTTGCTTTGAAATTCAACGGGCTTGGGGTTTTCCCGAATATTCACAATCCGAAGGTATTTTGGGTTGGCATGGACACCCCGCCAACGTTGTCCCTTCGGGTGAGCCAGATCGAACAATTAACCCGGTCCTTGGGCATAACACCGGAAAACCGCCCCTTTTCATCTCACCTCACTTTAGGCAGAATCAATGCTTCTAGCCGTAACGAAGAAAGTCGCAAAATCGCCGGGATTATTTCCTCTGTCAAATGTGATATCCCGAACAATATGTTCGGCAAATACGTGACCATCTTTAGAAGTGAACTTTCCCGGCAAGGATCGATTTATTCTCCTTTATTTCGTATCGAACTGCAAAAACATGGATGACTATGATAGAATTTAGCAAGATTAGTAAAGAGGTGCAGACTGAGTAATACAGAAATCACAAGATCGATCGTTACTGCCCTAGAAGAAAAAAAGAGCGAGAATATTCTACTGATGGATATTTCGGAGATTTCCTCCTTCGCAGACTTTTTTATTCTTTGCAACGGTACAAGTGTTCGAATGCTTCATAGTTTGGCAGACGCCCTAATGGATACGGTCAAAAAAGAATTCCAACTTCATCCCCGCCTGGAAGGCAATGCTTCGAGTGGCTGGTTGGTCTTGGACATGGGTGACATCGTAGTTCATCTTTTTTCTCCCGAGCAACGTGAATACTACAACCTTGAACAACTTTGGGAAAACGGCAAAGTTCTTCTTAGGTTAAATTAACACTTCAAGAGTTACAATCTTGCTTGTTGAGTATTTAACTCAAGACTTGGCAGAATTCCATTGTTATTTTATTGATAGAAAGAGGTAGACAATGTTTCGAATCAGCAGGCGATTGGATTATGGACTAAATCTTATGATTGCCCTGGCTGCCGCTCCCGATGAAACCCCCCGCCCCACAGCCTTTTTAGCGGAAAAACTCGATATCCCTCTCCCATTTCTTCATCAGATCGGTCATTCCCTTATGCAAGCTGGCATCGTGAAAGCTTCGCCAGGTCCACATGGCGGTCTGCGGATCAACCAGCCTTCCAATGCCATCAGTGTATTAAATGTCATTGAAATCCTCGAGGGTTCCATTTGTGTCAACCCGGGTGAAACCAATTCCAAGAATATGAATTTGGAAAATTGCCCGACATCCTTTGTCTGGGATGACTTACAAAAATCCATTACCAGCCAACTTTCAACAATCACCATTGAGAAATTGGTCGAAAGAGCAAAATCTGATCCTCAATTTTCCTTTGCCTTCAAAGAACTTGCATAAATTATTCGGTTAAAAAAAGGATGGGATCCAAAGGATCCCATCCTAATTCTTTAAATTTTGAAGGCATCAAGAACTTCTTTGCTATGTTCAGCAGGTTTTACCCCTTCGAATATTTTAATGATCTTGCCTTTTTGATCCAATAAAAAAGTCGTCCTCAGTACTCCCGTGGTTTCCTTCCCGAAGAATTTCTTAGGTCCCCAGACCCCATAAAGTTCGCAGACTTTATGACCCTCATCAGAGAGCAAGGTGAACGGGAGATGATATTTCTGTTTGAAGGCTACATGGGATTTCACTGAATCAGGGCTTACTCCCAGGATGGTAATACCAGCTTTGTCATACATGGAATAATCGTCTCTGAAATTGCAAGCTTCCGTAGTACAACCGGGAGTATCGTCTTCGGGGTAAAAATACAATACTAGATGTTTACCCCGGTAATCGGATAATTTTCTAAGTTTGCCTGTATCATCAACCAAAGAGAAATCCACAGCTTCCGTGTTTTCTTTAATATTCATAATGACCTCCCAAAAATATTATATGTTTCGGGAGGATGACATTTTGTCTACGTATCATTAGAGGAAATGTGTCTCTGAGATTAGGTTTCCAGGATGATCTTTCCCATATCCCGCGTGTCATATCCTGGCATTCTATTGATTTCCTGCCGGAATCCCTTATCCTGGCTGATCTCAAACATCGGTACCAATAATTCAGATCGAGCAAATTCCATTGGGATCACAAGGTCATAGCGTTCATAATCGAGTGGAACAAAATCGAGGTGGAGTGCATTCGCTGCAGCTGCAATACCCAAGCCACAATCCACCCTGCCGGAGGCGACTGCTGCAGCCACTGCCAAATGCGTATATTCTTCCTGTGAATATCCTTTCACTTTTTCAGCGGGGATCTTTAATTTTGTCAAGTGAAAATCCAACAACACACGCGTACCAGCACCCCTCTGCCGGTTTACGAATGTGACATCTTCGCGCATCAGGTCCTTTATTTCGCGGATGCCCTTTGGATTCCCTTTTTTAACGATCAACCCCTGTTCCCGTTTGACCCATTCCATAACTCGCACAGGCAGATTTGGGATATATTCCTTTATCGCTTGGAGATTATATTCACCGGTCGCTAGGTCCAGGAGATGAGATCCTGCTGCATGTGCTTCTCCTCGAAGCAAAGCGATCAACCCTCCCTGGCTGCCGACATTTACCGAGATTAAACGCCTGCCTTTTTGCGCCAGGTATTGGGCAAGCAAGTCGAGGGTCATGTCGTGCGATCCGATGATGAATATGGTCTTGTCAAATTGCAAGGCCGGTCGATTGAGACGGACTCTGATCTTATCTCCAGCAGATACGCCCTGGATACCGCGGGGAATTATGGAAATGCCATCCGCATGAACCAAGGATGTAATCACTCCCGCTCCCTTTGCCAGTGGAGCTGCCAGCAGTTTCGAACCCACCTGCCCCACCACCATGCGGACATAATCATCGTCACCGGAGGGAGAATTGATCTTGCGGGTTAAAATTGCTTCCACCTCCATTGGTTCAGTAACTTCAGAACCCAACCATTTTTGAAGGAGGGGTTTAATAAAGATTTCACCGGTCATGGCAGCTGAGACAGGATAACCCGGTACCCCGATTACAGGGACTTCCCTTTTTCCCTTTTTATCGTGGATGGTTCCCAAGATAACGGGATGACCTGGTCGAACTGCAATCCCATGGACAATCAATTCACCCAGCTTTTTCACAACTTCGGCTGTGAAATCTTCCGACCCTGCTGAAGAACCCGCATTGATAAGGACGAGATCATTTTCGCTCGCCACGGATTCAGTCGCTTTCAAAAGCTCATCGAAATTGTCCTTAATTATGGGATAACGGTGCGCTTGTCCTCCCCAACCATTTACCTGTCCTGCCAGTACAATCGAATTGAATTCAATGATAGAGCCCGCAGCAATCTCTTTGCCGACGGGGATCAATTCAGTACCCGTGGGGAGGATCCCAACCCTGGGTTTCCGCACGACTTCGATATTTACCGAACCACTGGCAGCCAGGGCGCCCAGGTCAACTGGACGCAGGATATGTCCTTCTGGGAGAACCAGTTGAGTGGCAACCATGTCCTCTCCCATGGGACGGATATGGCTCCACGGCGGAACCGCAGCATGGATTCGGATTATTTGGGCTTTTGCCATGCTCGCAATTTGGACTTGCTTTTCATCCAAAGGTTCCACATCTTCCACTGGAATGACCGCATCGAACCCTTCGGGGATGGGATCACCCGTGTCAACATAAAAGGCATCGACTTTGGCTAGGAATAACAAAGGATTGGAGGGGGAAGCAGAATTGGTTTTGACGGAATGAACGGCAAATCCGTCCATCGCGCTGGCATGGTAATGAGGGGATGAGATCTGCGCCCAAATGGGTTTTGCGACCACCCTGCCTACGGCATGTTCATCGAGCGGAATGGTTTCAGGAGGAAAAACACCCGATAATCTGGTTGCGTTGAGTGCTTTATCAAACCGTTCCCAGGCTTCGGAGAGTGGAATGTCATTCAAATAAACAGTCATCAATGTTCATTCCCTTATATCAAAAGAACATTTACCTTTTCACCCGCAACCAGACCATTGGAATCTTCGGAGATGATCGCCAATCCATCTGCGTGCACGAGCGAAAATATGAGGTTGCTTTTAAAGTGAATGGGTTCAGCCTTAAAGCCCATCTCGTCCCTCGATACCACTACCGGCACATAATCCATCCGTCCAGCTTGAGATGGGAAATTGGATTGTATGGTGGCTGAAACTAAGGGTTCCACATGGATTTTTTGCACACCCATTAGTTTTTCAACCATGGGTTTTACAAACAACCGCGAAATGACAAAAGCTGAAACGGGGTTCCCTGGCAATCCGATCAATGGTTTGCCATTGCATACCGCAAGAATGGTCGGTTTCCCCGGTTTTATGTTGACGCCGTGCACGAGTACACCTGGTTTTCCCATTTTTTCAATTACACGAGACGTCAGATCACGAGTGCTCACAGATGACCCTGCTGTGATAATCACGGCATCACATTCAGAGTATGCCTGAATTACCTTTTGAGTGAGTGCTTGTTCATCGTCAGGAGAGATGCCATATTCTACCGGCTGACCCCCAAACAATTCGACCATAGATCCAAGGATAGCGCTATTGATATCTCTGATTTTTCCAAGAGGCAATTTATCTCGAGGAGAAACCACCTCATCCCCGCTGGATAGGATCCCAATTTTCGGGCTCGCATACACTTTAATCCGAATCTTCCCCACCGTCAGCAATCCACCAATTTCTTGTGGACGAAGGACTGTTCCAGTGGGAAGGATCACATCACCTTTGGCGACGTCCTCGGCGATGGAAATGCAATTCTCTCCTTGCGAAACCGCTTTTTGAATTTCCACTTCCCCCGGGCGGGATACCTGGGTGTTCTCAACCATGACAACCGCATTGCACCCTTCGGGAAGCATACCCCCTGTATAAACTAGTGCACATTCACCTGTGTGAATCGTAAAATTTGGGCGAGTGCCCATTTTAACTTCGGCAACGACTTTCAGATAGGCAGGTATGGTTTCGCTCGCACCAAAGGTACTTTCGGCAAGAACGGCGTATCCATCCACAGTACTTCGAGGGAATGCTGGAATATCCTCCGGCGATACTACTTCTTCTGCAAGCACCCTTCCAATCGCGGAAGTACTTTCCAAGGTTTCTAGAGGAACATGAGTTTCTGGTATAGAACGTAGAAAAAGGTCAAGCGCTTGTTGGACAGGAACGAGTGTCAGGAATTCAGCCATGGATCATCGAATCCAAAGAGTCAAACCTACCAGGTAGGCAGACAGTGCTGGGATGGAATAAGCACAAAAAATGACCAAGCGCCAGTGAGGTTTGGCTCCATTGGAAATTCCCCACATGATCAGGATTTGCAGAATGGAAACGGGAAGGGATAATAATACCGGCCAGGTCAGCTGCCAGGGTTGACCAAATAATGCAGCCACTCCCATGAGAAGGTAGGCAATCAGCAAAAGCAGGTTGTGCAAATTCATCCCCTTTTGCCAGCCCAATTTTCCCATCATACTGAATGTCTTCCCCCACATCTCAAATCCATAAGTTTGGAGAGATAGTGCCAGCTCCATGGCTAAATATAGCAATGCCAAGGGAAAGGTGATCATGGGGATCAACCGATGTAAATTATTCGTTTGCAAGACATAAGCCAAGGCCGGCAGCAAAATGACTATGTAGATCGTACGGGCTAACTCTCCAAACCCATTTTCAGCCAGGCGAAATGGCGGCATGGAATAAAAAACCATCAAGGCAAATGCCAGCAAGAACAAAGCTATCGTGGGCAGGTGCATATCCCCACGCACAATCAGCAACACTATCACAGCCATTGCCACACCAAAGCAAACCAGCGTTATCTCCATCAAGTTTACCGGGAGAATTTCCATAGATTTGCCGGCTTTATTTGTTTGAGGTTTTCTCCTTAGAAACCGGGAGTTGGCATCGAAAAAGCCTTTGAGAAAAAACCCTCCCAATTCAAAAAGGATGACCACGAAAAGCCCAAGCCAATACGTAACGTTATCGATGGATTTTCCCAGGTAATGCAATACCCCCACCCCCACTGCATATAAAACGAAACTCATCATAATCGCATAAGGGTTGGCGATTCGGACGAGTTGATTCCATCGGGATGGTGTTGGTGGATTTTCCATCTTTTCCCTACTGAAGAACCATTTTAACATACGTTTTTCTGTCTGTAGTTTGCGTTGATAAAACATTGACATTAGAATAACGCTATCAATTCAAATTGGAGAAGCATGGAATCAAACCCAGACCTGGTCATTCTTCCAGAAATCCAGGATGCGATTAAGCATCACCTGCCGGTGGTTGCGCTCGAATCCGCTGTCATTACGCATGGACTCCCGCAGCCTCAAAACCTGGAGTTGGCTTTAAAAATCCAACATATTATCCGAACCCACAAAGCCATCCCCGCAACGGTAGCTCTGCTGGAAGGAAAGATCCGGTTTGGTTTGCTAGAATCCGAACTTGAGAAATTGGCTTCCAACAAAGAAGTTCATAAAATCAGCACCAAAGATTTTGCTGTTGGGATTCGCCAAGGTTGGACCGGTGGTACAACCGTGGCAGGAACCTTATTAGTCGCCAAGATGGCAGGTGTCCGGGTTTTTGCCACCGGAGGCATCGGAGGAGTTCATCGGGGAAATCCCTTCGATGTATCGGCGGATTTGCAGCAAATGTCCCATACACCGGTTATGGTTGTGTGCGCCGGAGCCAAAGCCATTCTCGATTTACCCGCTACTCTTGAAGTGCTCGAATCCATGAGCATTCCAGTAATTGGCTACCAAACGGATGAATTCCCTGCTTTCTACACACGAAAAAGTGGTTTGCCATTATGCAATATAGTAACCACCCCAGGGGAGATTGCAAACATCGCCAACGTGCACTGGAATCACATCCATGAGAAAAGCGCTATTCTCGTCGCCAATCCTCCCCCTGTAGATATTGATATCGGTTATGAGAAGATCGAATCAGAAATTCTAAAAGCCATCCAGGAAGCGGAAAAATCGGCCATCCGTGGTGCAGCCATTACACCTTTCCTGCTTGGAAGATTGAACGAACTGACAAGTGGATCTTCCTTGAAAACGAATCTCGCTTTGCTTGAATCCAATGCAGAATTAGCTGCCAGGATAGCAGTTTCTTATTCTCAAGAAAAATTCATCTAGAATCTACGGAGTTTCGTTGGGTTCGGGGAAAGCTGTCAGGGAGACTTCTTCCTAGGGGACGACCGTAGGTGCATTGGGAGTGACTCCACGCGTAGGAGTAGGGGTTATCTTGGGGGTCGGCGCGGTTCCCGTGATGGAAAAATAACCCGATTGTTTCCAGACTGTACCGACAAA
>JBGQAS010000263.1:0-3814 GCA_041494435.1 Anaerolineaceae bacterium
AACCACGTATCACAAGCTGGGCATCATGTGGGGGGTGCAACCCTTCCTGGTGCCGGTGGCGCAATCCGTTGAGCAAATGATATCGATTGTGGAATCTTCCATCCTTTCCTCCACCGAATTGAAAAAAGGACAACAGATCATTATCGTCACTGGCTTACCGGTATATTCCATGCGTGCACCGAATTTTGCCCTCTTACACACCATCGGAGCTGACTACTCTTAAATTGGGATAAGAAAAAGCGACCCATTTCCGTGAGTCGCTTTTCTTTTCTTCTTCGGATGCAGCTTAGAACATCAATTTATTGATTTCATCGATGGATTCTCTGCTCGGTCTTAACTCCTCGCTAGGAGTACGGTTGAGTGCAGTTGCGGGCATTTGGTACACATCAAATAGATCAGGGCTATGCTCATCCACGTACAGCAATCCAGTCAACAGCCAGCCTTTCTTTTGTGCTTCTTCCAGCTTGTGCATGGCCTGCCAGCGATCAGTCGGGTCGTACTCTTTATCCAGTTTTTTCAAAACAATGGCAGAACCGTCGAACATGATGATTTCCCGCGTATCCCCTTCCTCAAAATCCTCGATGGTGATCTCTTCTCGGGCTGGAACGAAGGATATTTCCTGCAGGGCTACTTCGTGTTCCTTACCACCCACGTAAGAGTGTATGGAAGTTTCCTGGTTATGGAAAGTGACGCAGGGGCTGATTACATCCAAAACAGCAATCCCTTTGTGCTTGAACGCAGCTTTGATCAATTCCTTCAGTTGCTTGGGGTCTCCGGCGAAGGATCGGGCCACAAAGGTGGCATTGGATATGAGCGCTTCCATGCAAATATCAATGGGGGTAAAAGGATTAATCCCCTGCCGACGCAATTGCAGGTATTGCTCGGATGTGGCGGAGAATTGTCCTTTGGTCAGGGCATAGACCCCGTTATTTTCCACAATATAAACCATGGAGAGGTTCCGACGGACAAGGTGTTTAAATTGTCCGAATCCGATGCTGGCCGTATCCCCATCCCCACTGATGCCAATACTCTTCACAGTAACATCAGCAAAAGAGGCTCCTAATGCCAGGGAAGGCATTCTGCCATGGACGCCGTTGAAGCTGAATGAACGGTTTAGGAAATAGGTTGGGCTTTTGCTCGAGCAACCAATCCCGCTGAATTTCATGACTTTTTCGGGGATGATATCCAATTCATAGCAAGCAGATACGATTTGTGCAGCAACTGCATTATGCCCGCAGCCCTGGCAAAGGGTGCTGGGTGTACCCTTATAGTCCGTTCGGGAAAGACCGGCTTTGTTCGTTTTTTGATCGGTTGTTGGTTGTACCATGGCTATTTTCCTTTCCCAATAATCTGATCGGAAATCCATTGAGCTGTGAGGGGTAACCCATCCAGGTGACAGGCCTTTACCAGGTGAGGAGCTTGAGCAGGAAAAACCGCACTAATCAGTTGCACCATCTGCCCGTCCCGGTTCATCTCCACGACGAAACATTTTTTGTGTTCAGAAATGAATTTCTCTACTTCCTTGCCGAAAGGCACAGAACGGATGCGCAAGTAATTGGTTAAGATCCCCTTCTTTTTCAGCATGTCCCTTGCTTCTTCAATCGCCGGATCCGTTGAGCCGTAAGCGATGATCCCATACTTCGCATCTTTCATTCGGGAAATGACCGCCTTGGGGATATATTTCTTTGCCGTTTCGAATTTTTTCGCAATCCGTTTCATCATCCGTTCCCAAACTTCCGGTTCCTCACTGTACTTGGCATATTCGTTATGCCCGGTTCCCCGGTTGAAATAAGCGCTCTTGGGGTGTTGGTTGCCTGGGACAGTCCGGTAGGGAATTCCATCACCGTCAATATCCAGGAACCTGCCCCAATCCCCTTCGCGTTTATCCAGCATTTTCTGAAGGTCGTCTTCCCAGAGGATCTTACCCCTGTCAACAGGGGTGGATGGATATTCAAATTTCTTGGTCATCCATTGGTTCATTCCAAGATCAAGGTCGGACATCACCATAACCGGGGTCTGAAGGCGTTCAGCGATATCCAACGCCTGCCAGCCAAATTGGAAACATTCATTCACCGAACCCGGGAACAACATCACAAATTGTGTATCCCCATGGCTCGTGAAATACGTGGAGGTAATATCTCCTTGTGCAGTTCGAGTCGGCAGACCCGTGCTCGGTCCCACTCTTTGAACGTCCCAAACTACTACCGGGACTTCGCTATAATATGCCAGCCCAAGATATTCGGTCATTAAACTTAATCCGGGTCCGGAGGTGGAAGTCATCGAGCGTAGACCGGCCCAACCTGCTCCAATCGCCATTCCGATGGCAGCCAACTCGTCTTCCGATTGCACAACAACGACATTCGACTTTCCTGTTTTTGGATCTTTTCGGAGAATTGGTGCCCATTCGATAACTGATTCTGAAAGAGAGGACGCGGGAGTAATGGGATACCAGGCTGTAAATTGCAGTCCACCATACAAGGAGCCCAACGCTCCTGCTACATTTCCATCTGACATAATGAAATTGCATGTCTTCTTCATCGGTGCTACCGAATAGAGATCGGTTTTGGTAAGGTTTTGCTCAGCCCACCTGGCAGCTTTCTCGATTATGGTCAAATTGGACTGGATTGGTTTTTGTTTGCCTTTGAAATGAAATTCAAGTGCTCCGCGGATATCATCCTGGGTAATCCCCAGGATTTGACTCATGACGCCAACATAAACCATGTTGGCAATATAATCGCGTAATTCCGCCGGCACAGCAGCTTCCTTGACAATGGTTTGAACGGGCATGGGATATTTTGTGACATCAGGTCTGCCTTCGGGGAGTTGTATATGATCTGCATAGAACAACACACCATTCGGAAGGATGTATTTCATTTCCCTGGCAATCGTCGTAGGGTTCATGGCTACCACAATGTCATCCATGGCAAGCCTGGCGGTGTAGCCTTGCTTGCTTACCCTGATGCTATACCAGGTGGGAAGCCCCTGAATATTGGAAGGAAAAATGTTTTTCCCAGAAACGGGAATGCCCATCGTAAATATTGCTCTCAAGAGGATATTGTTGGCGGTAGCGCTTCCCGAACCATTTATGGTGCTAAAAGTGATGACAAAGTTGTTTACAATTTTTTGCGGTTGTTTCGTGGACATTGATTCTCCTCGAACACTATTCGAAGTTTTGGGGTAAAGGTTTATTCCGGATTTGGGCGATCATTTTTTGGTGGTCTTTCAGGAGTTGAAAACCTCCATTGAAATCCCCTGAAGAGATGGCATTCACAATTTTCTCGTGATAGTCCCATACGCTTGAAAGGTAGGAAAGGTCTGAAAAAGTGCTGTAGCCTACGGTTTCGTACAAATCCCAATAGCTTTCCAGCAAGCCAATTACATAAGTGTTATTGATCCTCGAAAAAATGGTGAGGTGCAATCCCCTGTGTTCCTCATGAGGGATGCGAATGGGATGCCCGTTCAATTTCGCTTTAGCACTTTGAACAAGTTTCTGCAATTTTTGGATATCTTCCGGGAGCAAGGCACTGGTTGCCTGGTACCAGTAAGCTTCTTCGATATGGTTCCGCAGGTCAGAGAATTGGTTGAAATACTCCGGTTTCAGGGTCGCCGCAAAGGTTATGGATGCCAGCACGGGTGGGGCAAAAGAGTATTCCAATTGGCGGATACCGAGCTTGGGTTTTGCTTCCACCAAACCTAGGACCCTGGCAGATTCCATTTGCTCCCGCAAGCTGGCAACACTCACCCCCAGTTCCTGGCTAAGAACTGATAAGGGTGGAATCCTTCCAAGTTTGGTCTGATGTTGGACGAGATAAAT
>JBGQAS010000140.1:0-5670 GCA_041494435.1 Anaerolineaceae bacterium
ACGCTTTTTTTATCTCGTCCGCTGTGGCTGTCCTTGAAACGCCTAAAACTTCGTAATAATCCTTATATTCCATGATTTTCCATTGTATGCATTTTCAATAAAGGAAGTCAAGGCTTTTGAAGTGGTTCTAACGAACCTCTAACTGATTTTTGATTGCTTGTTAACATTTTTCATCTCCATGCAGTAAGTTAACAAACATTTGTTTCATGCTATCATTAACCCATGGCTCAAAGTCGGGAAAAGATACTAGTAGTAGCCAGTGACCCCACGGTATTGGATATTATTACCCGCCAGGCGCTGGCAGCAGCAGGTTTTGTAACTTCCACGGCAAAAGATTTTGCAACTGCCATGGAAGCCATTGACACCTTCAAACCTGATGCCATGGTCCTGGATGTAAAAATGGCAGGGATGAACGCCAGTGACCTGATCATGGCGTTGTCTACGCAGGGGATCGAACTTCCGGTGATCGCTCTGGCTTCCAAAGGGGATGAAGGGCGGATAATCCAAGCGTTCCGGGTGGGCGCGGTGGACTATCTTTTGTGGCCCGCCAAGGAACCCGAGGTCATTTCTGTAGTCGAACGTGCCTTGAAGCAGTTGCGTGTCAGGCGTGAGCGGGAGCATCTTGCCTTGCAGTTGCAACAGCGTGTGCAAGACCTGACCACAATTTCCCATATGGGCAAAGCGGTCACTTCCACCACCAATTTGTCGGAACTGTTCAACAAAATATTGCAGGCTGCCGTCCAATCCAGCCAGGCGGATTCTGGCTGGTTGTGCATCCTGGAAGGAAAAGTTTTCAACCTCGTTTCCTGTCATAACCTGCCTGAAAACATTTCCAAAAAAATTGGGCAGCCCTGGAATGATGGGATCAGCCTGCAAGTGGTCAAAACGGGCAAACCTTACCATGTTAGCGGGGATGAATTACGCAATTATGCCATTTCTACCTTTGGGCTTTCCATTGTTGTGCTCCCCATTATCGCCCGTCAGCAGGTCATAGGCATGCTATCCCTGATGCGCAAGGACCCCAAACCCTTTACCGATTCAGATTTACGCATGCTGGAAGCTTTGGGTGATTATGCGGCTATTTCCCTGGCGAATTCCTACTTGTTCCATGCCAACGAGGAAAGAGCACGATCTCTTCAATATTCCATCGAAAGCTTCAAGATGAACCAAAAGGTCAGCTATACGCTGGTACTGGCTGTGAAGCAGGAAATCCAATCTTCGATCAAGAAAATCGGAACAATCTACCGCCGGATCATGATGAGCGACACTTCTCAGCTGCAACTGAAGCAGCAGGAACGCATGGTACAGTTGAATGTGGAGATCACGAACCTGGCAAGCCTGGCAGATGCCATGTCTTTGCCTTTGTTGGAACGTCCCAGCCTATCGCGCAGTCGGGTTTTGGTAAATGAGTTGATTCGCTCGGAATTAGGGCAAATGGATCCTGTGTTTAAGAATATTCACGTTCAACCCCTTGTGAGCATGGAAGTCAATAATTATTTGAATTGCCAGCCGTCCCTCATGGGGGCCATCATTCGCGGTATCATTTCCCAGGGGTTGAGATATTCCAGACCGGGTGAGGAGCTTCACATCAACCTCGACCCCATGCCTAATGGCAGTGTGCAGATGAAAGTGGAAGCCATAGGCGAAACAGTCACACAACAGCAATTGGATCGACTTTTCATGCAGAATAGTTCATTTTCACTCCCGCCCGAACGAAAATTCCTGGGGATAGGGCTGGAACCCTCGATCATCCGTGAATTGATCCATGCCGAGGGAGGCGAATTTTCCATTGAACCATTGGAAATGGGTGGCATACGATTCCGGGCGATTTTTCCGGAAGGCTAACATTCATGAGTCCATCTTCAAACCGACATGTCATTCTTTTTTCCGATAATGGACAGATCAATCAACTCCTAAAGCAACTGGTCGAATCAGGTGGGATGGTTTTCATCACCGCCAAGAAGCTTTCGGAAGCTGCCAAAACTCTCGAGACCCAGGACAATTGCCTTGTGATTTTTGACGGAAAATCAACCATCCTGGATTGGGAAACTTCAGCGATGGGACTGCAGCATAATTTCCCGGCAACCCCCATTCAGATCCTGCTTCCTGACTCCACCGTGGAAATCTACCAACAGATGTTCGAAATTGGAATTCAGGGAGTGATCACTTATCCTCTTCAAGCCCGAAAAGTCACCGAAGCCATTGAACTAGCTTTTGACAAGATCGAGAAACAAAGGCAGTGGTATTCCAAGGAACAAAAGCACGCGACAGCCCGCCTGGAGGAGAGGATTGATGAATTCGAGACTCTCACCACGCTGGGGGCATCCATCACACGCCTTCTCGATTTGGATGCCGTGCTCACGGCCATTGTGGAAGCTGCCGTGAAACTCACCAAGGCGGAAGAGGGCAGCATTTTGCTCAAGGATGAAAAGACCAACGAGCTTTTCATGGTGGCGGCTAAAAATTTCAAGGATGAATTTGTCCGGACTTTCCGCATCCCCACCAATGATTCCTTGGCTGGCCAGGTTCTTAAAAGCGGCAAGTCAATGCTCATCGATTCGAGCACACCCCAAAAGATCAAAACCCAATACCTTGTGCACAGCTTGATCTATGTACCCTTGGTCATGAAGGAAAAATCGATTGGCGTGTTGGGCGTGGACAACCGCCTGGAACGGGGAGTAACCTTTACCGACCGGGAAGTGAAGATCATGCGCTTCCTTGCAGAATACGCAGCAATCGCCATTACGAACGCCCGTTTATATTTGACTGCCCTGCAGGAACGATCCAAGCTGGAATCCATTCTTACGAACATTCGCGATGGGATCATCATCCTGGATAACCAGCAAAGAGTGATATTGGCCAACAACGTGGCACAGCGTGTGCTGACCATGCCCAAGGCGTACTATGGAAAAATGCTCGAGCAGCAGGTAGCCAACACTGAGGTGGTCCAGTTTGTAAAGCAGTCCCCAGATCAACCTCAAAAATATATCGAGATCAATGATAGCGAAGGCAATGTTTACATGGTGCAATTCTCCCGGATCTCCGAGGTTGGTTTGGGGATCACTCTCCATGACATCACCAGCCTGAAGAACCTGGATGATCTGAAATCCGAATTTGTAAATACCGTTTCTCACGATCTTCGCTCTCCACTGACAGCCATCCTCGGATATGCCGAGCTGATCGACCGGGTGGGCGATGTCAATACCGAGCAGCATGAATTCATTGGGCGGATCCGCGGTAGTGTCCGCGAGATCACAGCTTTGATAGACGATTTGCTGAACCTGAGCCGTATCGAATCAAGTCTTGAAGAGGATATTCAGCCACTGAAACTCTCTGAAATCGTGGATCATTGTCTTGCGCTCTTTCAATCCCAGGTTGATGAAAAGAAAATTACCGTGCAGGTCTCGATCAGTCAAAACTTGCCCGATATCATCGCCAACCCCCTCTATCTTCGCTCGTTGCTGGATAACTTGATCGGGAACGCAATCAAATACACGCCGGCTGAAGGGAAAGTAACGATCCAGGCTTCCACGCAGAACAACCAGACCGTGATTAGTGTGTCTGATACAGGTATGGGTATCCCGGCTTCAGATCAAGCCCGGATTTTTAATAAATTCTACAGGGGCTCGAATGTCGTCGATCTCACTCCTGGTACAGGGTTGGGACTTTCAATCGTTCAATCTGTATTGGATCGCTTGAATGGTCGTATTTGGGTGGATTCAAAGGTTGGAAAAGGATCCACGTTTACCGTGCTCCTGCCCCAATCGGCACCCATCCAGAAGAAAAACTGATCTATTTGTATTGATTCAGGAATTCATCCACCAGGACCAGGGCATCTCTTTCGTTTTGGTAGGATGAAACGCGGATGGTAGGCTTGGTGTTCCCTGTGATCATTTTGGAAACTCTTACACCCTGTTTGTACAGGCACAGGACGGGTTTGGATTTTTCCAATGCCAATGCCACTTCGTAGCCTACTCCGTGCGAAGGTGTGCTGACTTCAGCAATCAATGCGTCGCAATCCTTAACCCAGGTTACATCCCGTTCGAAAACTTCGTTCGGATCAACCACGGCTTCCAAGCCGGTCACATTTCGGTCAGACAGGTGGGCGGTGGGGACTATATGACCTCGTTGAAGCAAATGATCCACAATCGACTTGTAGATAATTTGGTCATTTCTGCCACCCGTAATCGAACAAGAGAAGTAGATATTCATTGAGTGTAGGAAGATTCTATCATTTCAGGTTCCAGATTTCCAACCAAATGCCTGCGGGATCTTATGAACTGATGGAAGTCTATAAATTTTTCCAGAAATCAGCAGGTTCTTGACGTTTGATATAGGTTATGCTACTATCTCTATGGAATAGAAAATATTTCCGAATTTGGTGGATTTTTAGAAATTCGGTTCAAGGAGTTCGTTGATGAAGAAGATGATGCTTGTTACGCTGACTATGATTTTAATTTCATTATTTGTTGCCTCCTGCAGCCTGCCGGCTTCCACGGCACCTGAATCTTTTGCGACCAACACCCCCAATGTTCCTTTCCCTATTGCTACCAATGCGCAGACGGTTCATGAGGTGGTAAGTGGCACGCAGACAGCCCAGGCAATGCAAGGAGGGCAAGGATTGCCTACAATTCCAGTCGGTTCCACGGGATTACCAACATTTCCTTCTTTGTACACCAATACCCCGGGTTCGATGGTCCTTAGCACTCCCACAAAGACCATGGTTCCCTTTGCCACATCCACTCCAGGGCTACCGGCAACTTACACGATTCATGAAGGTGAATTCTGTTACTGCCTTGCTCGACGGTTTAACATCGATCCAATTGCCCTGGTAAATGCCAACTCGGCATGCAACAACACTCCCGTCCAACCGGGGACCAACGTTACCATTACCAATTCCGGAGCTTGGCCGGGTAACAGGGCTCGCTTTCCCCATCCCACCAGCTACATTGTCAAAGGTGGCGACACCATCTATACGATTGCCTGCTACTTTGGCGATGTAGATCCCAACATCATCATCGCTGCCAACGGACTGCAATCCCCTTATACATTAACTGTCGGTCAAACCCTGCAGATCCCCTAATAGGTTTATTTGCATCTGGACAATCATCGGGCGGGAGGAACCTTCCTGCCCGATTTTTATAAGGAAACCATGGCACACACCATACTTAAACGCACTCCCTTTTTTCACAGCGAAGTCTTTACCCTCGAAGAAATTCAACTAAAAATGCCCGATGATAGGGTTGCAGAGTATGATCTCCTCCTCCATCCCGGTTCAGTCACCATCGTTCCACTGGATGACGATGGCAACATCCATTTCGTCCGCCAGTACCGGGTGGGGACGGAGACCGAATTGCTCGAACTGCCAGCCGGAACCTTGGAACATAATGAAGATCCCCTGGATTGTGCTTTGAGGGAGATCCGTGAAGAGACGGGAATGGCGGCTGGCGAAATGGTGGAATTGGGAGATTTGTTCTTATGTCCGGGGTATTCAACCGAACATATGCATATCTATTTCGCTACACAATTGAAATCATCCCCCCTGGCGGGCGATGAAGACGAATTTCTCCAGTCAGAACTTATTGCTGTTTCAGAAGTGGAAAAAATGATTGCTGCCAACAAGATCAACGACGGGAAAACCCTGGCGGCTTTAATGCTGGCTTGGAAATC
>JBGQAS010000395.1:0-2500 GCA_041494435.1 Anaerolineaceae bacterium
AAAGCGTTTGTAGCCGTGGATGAAGCCGGAACAGAAGCCGCAGCTGCCACAACAGTGATTGTAGGGGTTACCTCAATGCCAGCAGAACCGCTCATTACCTTCAAGGCGGACCGACCCTTCATTTTCCTCATCCGGGATATTACCACAGGAACAATCCTCTTCCTTGGGAACATGATGAATCCCTCACCTGCAAAATAATCAAAAAGACCGGCTCAACGAGCCGGTCTTTTTTTGTTTGTCTGCCCATTCCGGTGGAAGTACAATCAATGCATGGCGAGTTGGATAGTTCACCTGCGCATCGCTGAAAACCTCTTGGTTAACTTTCCCGGTCTGAATGTAAGCCAATTTGCCATTGGAAATATCGCTCCCGATTCCGGTTGGCCGGATGAAAAGTGGGAAAACTTTGATCCTCCTACCGAGGTGCTGCATTTTAGCAAAGGGAAGGACAGGTTCTCAACATCCTGTGACTTGATTTTCTTCCGCAAGTATCTTGGACAAATAGATTTTTCAGTTGACTCAAAACGCTTCGGGTTCTTCTTGGGATACTTTGCCCACCTGGTGACAGATAATCTTTGGTACTCAGAAATTGGGAAGCCAACACAGAAAAAATATAAAGCACAATTCGATGCCGATAAGAATTTTATTTGGAAAATCAGGGATGATTGGAATGGGTTGGATCATGTCTATGTAAGGGAATTCCCCGGCAGCTTATTTTGGACAACCTTTCTCAAGTGTTCTTATAAAGCAGATTACCTGGATTTCCTGCCCGAAAAAAATATCCAGGTGAGAGTGGACTATATCCGCGAGTTTTATCAACGCGACGATGAAGAAGTCCATGCCATAATTAACCGGCCTTTTCAATATTTATCAAAAGCTGAAATGGATCAGTTTGTAGAAAGAGCTTCAAAGAAGCTTAATACGTGGCTCAATAAATTACAGACGGAGCCAACGATCTATTTAGATCGAAATTCGGCAACCTAGGAATAGGGAGAAAAGAATGTCGTTTCCAAAAGATTTCGTATGGGGGGGCTGCAGCAGCTTCTTATCAAATTGAAGGCGCTGCTCACTTATAGTACTGCAGGCAAGCGGATGAAGTTTCTGGCACTGGGGTTCCTTGAGATTCTTGTGTGTACACCAGATCTGTTAGTATCTCATAGGTTGTATTGAAATAATAATTAAACATTATCCGAAAACTATTCACCGGCGTGATAGTGGGATACAAATTTTTCTTGGCTTCATCTTTCATGTAATAAGCATTTAGGATCAGACTTCGGTTATCTCCCTGGAAGCCATGATCCCCCTGGATGATTATGACAGGTGGGACTTTTGAATCCCTGATGATTGTCGATACTATTTTAAGTATTTGAGAGTTCGTAAATTGAATTTCATTGATATACCCCAAACGATTGTATTCCGGAGTTACTGGAATCGAATCAGTCCCTAAAATATTCGGATCATTCGTGATCGTTCCATCCGGCAGAAAAACAGGAGGACCATGAGTGATAATAATGTGCGCAAAAACGAATTTTGGTCCGGCAATCGATGGTACTTTGGGAAGTTCATTCAGAATGGATAACTCTGTTTGGATGTGAAAAGCAAACGGACTTCCGTTGATTTGATCATTTGCTTTTGAAAAAGCGAGTTTTGTTGTCAAATCTAAAATTGAGGCTCCTGCCGTGGTTTTGATCAATAGTCTTTCGAAGGGGGTCAAATAGCCATAAAAATCCAAGCCTTTGTGAGGACTGAAGTAATAATCAGCATTTGTAATTTCTGTCCAGGGATAAGTTGTTGCAAACGCCACGGTTTTGTAACCAAGTTTTGCCAAACTATCCCTTACAAGACTTTCTTTGATTAATTCCCATACTCTTCCTTCGATAACATTTTCACGTGCGATTTGACCAATATCCCCCATATAGTTTAAGTTGAGAGAGGACGTGAGTGAAGATTGTGTCTCAAAGTAATTGCTTCGACTGCATTCCGCTACATAAAAGCCCAAATCTTTGAGCTTGGAAAGAAAATCTGAATTATCAAAATTGAATTCTGAGAGTAGTGCATCCTGGCGGGTATAAGAGTCCAGGATGATGTAATAGATATCCGGTTTTAGTGAAACATTATTGGGATTAATCGGTTGCTCGTAGCCTTGAAAATTGATAGTGGCCTGCTCCGTTTTTGCACTTTGAATGAGAAAACTGGTTGTGGAAATAACGGGGACGAGGATCAGGATAATACAGATCACATTTAATGGTAGACAAAGCCGGTTGATTTTATTAACATTCTTGATAATTAACCAATAGACTACCACGAAAATGACCATATAAAGAGGGAGAAGGTATCTATGACGACTTATTTCCATCCCAATGGAGGGTATTGTTCGCAAAGCATAATAGATGTGACCGTAAGTGAAAAAAAGGACCAATGCCAATAAACTGATTATTGCACTGACATGGATTTTTCGGAGTAACAACCATAGCAGCCCAAAAAGGATGACAGAAAAAGCCAG
>JBGQAS010000307.1:0-3177 GCA_041494435.1 Anaerolineaceae bacterium
ATTCCTTCCCAGGCTGTGGTGGCATTGGCAAGGTTGACGATCACAGCCAATGCGATCACAGCCACCAGGTGAGCGATAAAGCCAACCGGGATCCATTGGGTAGCGGGTTTCATTTCTTTTCCGCTTAATTTAACCCATGCCTTGCCAAAGAATACGGGTTGATACCATGCCAGGCTGATCACGACATGAACAACCCAGGCAACAAGCACCGCCAGCCAGTTTAGATTTTGAAATGCTGACCAAATTGACATTATTTCCTCCCATATTACAGAATTACAAATGATCTTCTTTTATATTATGCCATTAAAAAAAACTGCTTCCCTTGGGAGAGCAGTCAATAATCACATGTATTCTTTGTGCTGATTTTTTTTATTTCAATACTGGTCTGAATTTATAACCGTACACCAACATCCCCCGTTCGCTTCCATCCGAGCGGATCTTCCGCGTCACTCTTTTCAAAGGCATGACGATTTCCTTATTTCGACAATGGGATTCCCTTGATCTATTGCCATTTATTTCCCCATACAATTAGGGGAAGTTTCATCCTTCAACTGAAGAACCACTTTTGTCTCATCTATGGAGTTGTAAGTTTTATCCTCGAGTAAAGGTAGAGTGGTCCCGAAGTAGTTATTGAAAATGACTCGAAATGTATTTACGGGTGAAATAGATGGATACAAGTCATCCATACCTCCATCAGGCATGTAGATCGCATTCAGGATCTTATCCCGGGTTTCCACCGACATGCCATGGTCACCCTGCAGAATAATGATCGGAGGATTCTCTGAATTAGTGAATATACCTTCAAGAACACGTATTACCATGAGATTCACATATTGCACTTGGTTGATATAACCCGTCTTACGCAGTTCAATATTACTAGGTGCAAGTAAAGGCGGATAGTAGCTTGGATCTGGATTAACACTCCCGTCGGGAAGAAAAAGAAAAGGGTGATGGGGGATGTCAAGATGAACAAATACAAATTTCGGGCTAGCGATCTTTGCTATTTCAGGGAGGTCCTTGAATGTATTTTGAATTCTTATGCGATAATCTGCATGCAGAATCCCCAATGGGGTGATGTAACGATCCACAAAACGGGTTTGTGTATTTAGAATAATACGAAACGCACTGTTTTGTAAAAAAAGATATTCAAAAGATTCAAGGTAAGGTGAAAAGAATTGACTTGAGTCCGTTCGGATGTAATAATTCGCATTTTTCATGTCTGTAAATGGATATCCAGTTTGAAAAGCGACCGTTTGATATCCGAGTATGGACAACTCATTCTGCAGCAGACTATTCAAAATATAAGGAGTGAGGGAATTAATATTCAACGTACCCGAAGTGAAATCCAATCCAAGGTTTTGAAGATAATCCAGGTTCATGGAAGAAGCCAAAGAAAGGCGGGTATGGACATAATTGCTCCGGCTGCAATCGGCTACATAAAACCCCATGTCCCTCAGCTTGGTTAGAAAATCGGTATTATCAAATTGATAGTCGGATAGGAGTGCATCCCCACGAGTGTAAGAGTCCAGGATTATGTAATATATATCCGGATTTTCCTGCGCTTGCAGATGGAACTCTTTTTGATTGTTGTTTATTAGGTCGGATTGCTGTTGAGTATTTTTCAGGTCACTAATTTTTGCCGAAACAATTTGATATATAGGAAGTATTACGAATATAGCCATTACGAGGTTAAGGGTCTGGGTCCAGCGAAACGGGTTCTTCATCCTAATGCTGATAATCACCGCCACCCCAATGATGATGAGAGAAGCAATGATCAAGAAACGATGGTGGGCGAAGGAGGATCCGAAAGATGAGTTTTTGAGAAGGTCAAATACTTGTCCGTAAGAAACGAAGACTAGTTCAGCGACGACAGTAAAGAAAGCTGCTTTATGCCAGTTTCGGAAACAAACCGTAGCTAGTAGAAGGAATAATCCTGAAACTAACAGAAAAATCACCAGAGTTCGAAGTGCGTTGGTCAACTCCATTTCTGCAATATTGGTAGCAACAAGAGATAGAACACTTGCGATTGCAAATAGCAGTGGATAGATCGGAATTGGCTGGCGACTTCGAGTTTTCATAATGCAGGCCTTTATTCAAGAAAATGAGTTAATGGAACAGAAGCATCTCAATACCTAATAATGGAGATTTTATCTCACCGATTCTCAATCGCTACATTATAAGACTAGTTAATATAGCTCACCCATCATCAAAGAGAATCTTGCTGTATCTGATTGCCTATATCAAAGTGGCATTTATTTGTGGATATCTGAAATACAAAAAACGATCTCCAAAAGGAGAGCGCTATACATTTCAAATTTGCTTTACTTCATAACAGGTCTGAATTTATAACCGTACACCAACATCCCCCGTCCGCTTCCATCCGAGCGGATCTTCCGCGTCACCATTTCTACAGGCATGCCAATTTCCACCGGTACTTTGCCCAGGTTGTTAGTTGGCAACACTTACGAGATCAGATCTAACTCTTGCGAACTAAAAGCTGAAATTAACCATCTAAATCTTCTCGACAACTGTCACTCACTTATCTACACAACTGACGGAAGTTTCATCTTTTAACTCGAGAACCATTTTAGTTGCATCCACAGAGTTGTAGGTTTGATCCTTAAGTAAGGGCAGATTTGTACCAAAGTAGTTATTGAAAATAACTCGAAAAGTATTTACCGGGGAAATGGATGGGTAAAAATCATCCCTACCCTTTCCAGGCAAGTAGATGGCATTCAGAATCTTGACACGATTATCCACGTCCAATCCATGGTCACCTTGCAGAATTATTATTGGAGGTTTTTTTGAATTTTCGATAATTCCTTGGATAATGGGTAAAATCATCTGATTCACAAATTGCACTTGGTTTATATAGCCTTGTTTTCGAAGTTCACCGCTTGGCATAATCAAACCAGGATAGAACTCTCGATCTGGATTGATGCTGCCATCAGGAAGAAAAATAAAAGGATGATGGGGGATGTCGAGATGAACAAATACAAACTTCGGGCTTGGGATTTCGACTGTTTTGGGGAGTTCTTTGAATGTGTTTTCGATTCTAGCGCGATATTCTGCTCCCTGGAGACTCAAAGGCGAGATGTAGCGATACACAAAATCGTTTTGTGTATCCATAATAATTCGAACCGCGCTGTTTTGTAAAAAAATATACTCAAAAGGTTC
>JBGQAS010000359.1:0-2780 GCA_041494435.1 Anaerolineaceae bacterium
CAGGATCAAAAGTCCGCGATAGGCAGCTTCTCCAGGCACAACGGCCCAGGAGAGTCTTTGGGTTGTACCTGGCGGGATGGTGGGATGAGATGTGAAATCGTCTGTAATGATCGTGGAACCCTGTGAAATTGTAACTACGACAATGGGAGTGGCAGTATAAGTGGATGGATTGCTGTAATTTACATATACAGTTCCAGTTTCATTTGAGGATATTAGGATCGGGCATCGGAGGTTTGGCAATCCTTTGTCGGCAGTCGAAGGCGGAAAAAAAGCACGGTCTCCATATCTCCCCAGGTGGCAATGCCCACCAGGGCTGTTCCAATGAGTATTCCAATAGCCAAAAGAAATATCATCAAGATTCGGCTGGCAATGGATGGACTTTTCATAAATACCTCAGTGCCGATTATACCCAACTGACCCACATTAACTTATCCCAATCGTTTCAAGGATTAATATCACTCATAGACGCCAGATAAGGGGAAAATACTACAATAACGAACAGGACAAAAAAGTCCGAATTAAGGTGTGATATGAAACTCAATCCATTAACTCCTGAGGAAGCTCGGGTGGTTTTGCATAAAGGGACTGAAACGCCCTTTACCGGCGAATATGAGAATTTATTTGAAGAGGGTACTTATCTATGCCGGCAATGTGATGCTCCCCTGTATTCCTATAACAGCAAGTTTGATGCTCGGTGTGGGTGGCCCAGTTTTGACCAGGAACTCCCTGGCGCGGTCAAAAAACTTCCTGATGCGGATGGGATCCGGACGGAGATCGAGTGCGCCCGCTGTGGAGCTCATTTAGGTCATGTTTTTTATGGCGAAGGGTTTACCCCGAAAAACACCCGCCATTGCGTAAATTCTATCTCCTTAAAATTTGTGCCGAGGAAAAATGAGCAAAAATGAAGTTGCAGTATTCGGCGGCGGTTGCTTTTGGTGCACGGAAGCCATATTCCAGCAACTCAAGGGAGTTGTGAGTGTTTCCCCGGGGTATGCGGGTGGGCAAAAAGCAAACCCCACCTACAATGAAATTTCCACCGGGATGACCGGGCATGCTGAAGTGACCAAGATTGAGTTCGATCCTTCCATCATCTCTTATGAGGACTTATTGGAAATCTTTATGCATCTTCATGATCCCACTACTTTAAATCGTCAAGGCTATGACGTCGGGTCGCAATATCGGTCGATAATCCTTTACACGAATGAGCAACAGAAGAAAACTGCGGAGAAGGTTTTGCTAGCCTTGAATGCTTCGAAGGAATTCAAGCGCCCGATCGTAACGGAAATTAAACCGCTTGAGAAGTTCTATGAAGCCGAGGATTATCACAAGAACTATTACGCCAACAACAAGGAAAAACCTTACTGCCAGTTGATCATTTTCCCGAAACTTACTCATCTCAGACAAAAATATTCAGCAAAATTAAAGTAGCTGTTCCTCCCCATTGTCCTATCTCCAACATCGTTATTCTAACGCCGGTGGCATTTGAGGAACTGCAGAATTATTATTCCGCATGCATGATAAACTTGTGCCTGCCATGACCAAACCCATCGTTGCCCTCGACCTGGATGGAACCCTGCTGAACATGGGTGACTTGATGCACCCCAAAGATAAAGAGATTTTGATAGGGTGCAAAGAGGTGAATTTTGTCTTCGCATCCGGTCGGCAACGCTTTGGCATCCGCAAATCCATGGCAGCAAACGATTTGTTCATTGATGCTCCCATCCCCTTTCCCATGGTATTGATCAACGGCGGTGCGCTTTACCTCCCGGGAGAGGAATTGTGGCAGTCACGTCCGTTTTCAGACCGGGTACAGCAGGATCTCCTCCAAGCCCTTGATCCCTATTCCGATATTCCTTTTGTTTGGCAATCCCTGGATAAGATCTACTTGATGCATCCCACCCCATTCGCAGTTGAATTGATGAAAGCCATTGGCGTAGAACCTTTGAGCATGGACGATCTCGATCCTTCGGACCCCTTTTATAAGATCATTTGTTGGTCAGATGAGAACAGCCATCTCTTGACAGCCCAGGAAGCATTAAGGGATTTTCCCGTGGTGTCCTACGTCAGTACCGGACTAAGTGTCGAGTTTAACCCTCAAGGTGTGAACAAAGGCGAAGGTTTGATCAAGCTGCTTGAACACCTTGATGGGGACAAAGACGAGATTTACTCTGTCGGCGATAGTGAAAATGACCTACCCCTTTTTCCTTACGCTAGGAAATCTTTTGTCCCCTCTACGGCACCGCTCGAGATTCAGAAGCAGGCGCAGATGATTATCGATCCGGGTCCTCATGGGTTACTTGAGCCCTTATTGAAGCAAGTTTTGTAGTAAGAACAGCCGATCTATTATTAAGGCTTAGGGGGAAGTCTGGAATAACTGCATGGGGTTTAGCATCTGGAAAATTCCGCTCACCCGCCATATACAGTAATTATGCATTTCCTCGCTGGTAGCGTCGTTCCAATAGTGTGCCATGGCTGGGAAAGTTGCCACAGATGGGCCGATACGCATCTCAAGATGTAAATGATAATTCAACGAATTCCCGGTCGTGCCTACTCCACCGATCACTTGACCACACGTGACATTATCCCCGACCTTCAGATTCACGGGTTGATCCAGATGAGCGTAAAGCAAATATATCGATAAGTCCGTGGAAGTAGCGTTGAAATTATCTTTTCCAGCCGGGCAGGTCAGAGCTGGGACAGGGGTTTGAATGGGTTCACGGGTGGGTTGCGGGGAAGCAGATAACCATGCTATAGGGAAAGCACTGAGTGGGGATTCAATG